>JANWWA010000021.1 GCA_025056565.1 Chloroherpetonaceae bacterium
CGTCCTCGCTTTTCATCTACAATTTGCTTGCGCAGGGTTGCTTTTTCTGCTTCAAAATCTTCGTCTTTACCCGTCTGCTTTTCGGAGAGTACGGCCAGCATCACGCCACGATTGGTGTCAATTGGCTTAGACAGTGTGCCGACACTTAGCACCGACAGGGCTGCTGCAACACTGGGGTCATAACCAATGCCTTGAATGTTTGGCACCGAGAGCGTCACCGTGCCAGTTTCTCGAATCTGCAGCAAGGAGTCAAGCTGCACCGCGCGCTCTAAGCTGCCCTCGCATTTTGCCAGCATCTCTTCGGCTAGCTTACGCAAGTCCTGCATCTTTCGCTCGCGAATGATTTTTGATTTTAGCTCTCGCTTCAGGTCTTCATCATACTTGCGATAACCATCATCGTTTATCGCCGTGAGCTGCATTACCACAAAGCCATCTTTGGCTTGAATGACGGGGCTAATTTCATTGAGCTTGGCTTTAAATCCCCACTGAGCCATTGCATTGCTGTAGCCAATGATTGGCACATAGCCGTATCGCGAAAAGATACCTGTCTCACGCACCGTGTAAAATGCGCGCTGTGCGGCGCTATCGAAGCCAATTTCACGTGCATTGAACTCAAATTCACTGGCAATACGACGTTGCTTTTCAATGGTGGAAGGGCTGGGCACGATTTTCTTTACCAGCTCAATGCCTTTGATTTCGCGACGGTCGCGCCCTGTAACTTTAATGATGTGAATGCCGAACTGTGTTTGCACGGGTCCAACCAGTTCACCGACCTTTGCCTTGTAGCAGGCTTCCTCGAAAGGCTTGACCATTCTGCCCCGTCCAAACCAGTTGAGGTCACCCCCTCGTGCAGCGGAACCTGGGTCAGCTGATTTTTCGCGTGCCAATTTTTCAAAATCTTCGCCTTTCTTAAGTCTTGCCATGAGCGCTTTGGCTTCGGCTATAGCTTTGGCAGTGTCCGCCTTGGTGTTTCCATTTGGCTTAATGAGAATATGCGAGGCTCTGACCATCTCCTCGCCATCAGTTTTTACAGAAGTAATTTTGATGAGCTTGAACTGATTAGTGGTAAAGTCCTGCACAGGTCCCAGCACTGTGCCTTTTTTCACATCGGGCTTGAAGACTAGCGTATCAATTTCAACGGGTAATTGCCCGCGTGGCAAGACCTTCTCTACCAGTGCTTCATCGCTATGCAAGCGCACAAAGTCTGTGTCGTTTGATGTGGTCTCGAACTCTTTTTTCAGCTCTTCCAGCTCTTTTTTGATGAGCTGCTTATCGTCTTCGGTGGGGTCAGTTGGAAAAAAGACATATTTGGCTTCTCTGGTCGGCTCTTGCCTGTATTCTTCTCGATGCTCGTTGAAGTAGGCCTTGATGTCAGCCTCAGAGACATAGTAGGCACTGTCCGGCTTTGCGCGCGACATATCAAACAGCACATACTTGGCCTTCAGAGAGGTTTTTTGTGCATCGAACTTCTGGCGTGCTTCAGCATCCGTTGCCCGCATGGTCTCTAAGAGCAATTGCTGGAGCTTTTCTTGCAACTTTTGCTGGCGCACAAATTGCTCCACTTGAATCCAAGCTTGCTTGTTGCGTGGGTCTGCGATGGCATTGTTGAGCTTTTCACGGTCAATTTTGCCCGTTTCAGGGTTGCGGAACTGCTGCGCAATCACAAAGGGGGGATTGTCTGAGAAAATCTCACTGGTGATCTCTTCATCGGTTACCTTCAGACCCAATTTCTCATACTCTTCGCCCAGCAAGATTTTCATTACCAGCGACTCCCACACCTGCTCTTGCATACGCGCTTCAGCTTGGTCATCAAGGTCTTGACCTTTCAGTTGCTGGCGATACTGGTCAAGGTAGTTGCGATAGAGCGACTCAAACTCCTTAAACGGGATAGGCTTGCCATTGACCACACCAATATCTGTTCCTCGCCGTGCGCTCATGCCTGAAAAATTCATTCCCCATTCAAAGACGATGGTGATTAGAAATGCGCCGACCAGCACATACAGCACGATGTGCATCTTGTCGCGCATTTTACTCATAACCGCCATAGTTAATCGTGTTTAAGTTTTTGTTTGCGCGCTTTTTGCTTCAATTTTGAAACAGAAAGCCGCAAATATAAATTGCAACACTTAAACTCCAAACCTTAGATGACTGAAACGTTCTTTTGGATTACTGCAACGCTTCTGGTGCTCTACGCTCTCCAGAAGCTGGTTATCACTGCAGGGCTTTTTCGTTTGCCGAAACGTCGTCAGTGGGATACTCTTCCAATGGTTACGGTCGTGGTCGCGGCCCGTAACGAAGAAAAAAACATCGCTCGCACCCTTGATTCACTTGTGCAGCTTGACTACCCCAAAGAAAAGTTGGAAATTATCGTTAGTGATGGCGCTTCTACGGATCGCACTTGTGAGATTGTCTCCCAATATGCAGCGCGCTACAGCTTCATCACACTTCACCATGCTGACCAGAATCAACCCATTCGTGGCAAAGCCAACGCCATTCATCAAGCTGTGCTTCGTGCCCGCGGCGAGTTTATTATGATGACCGATGCCGACTGCACTGTTCAGCCTACTTGGATACGCCACACCTTGTCTTACTTTACTGACGATGTCGGCTTAGTCTGTGGCATAACCATTCCGCGCCCTACTGATGCCTTTGCAACGATTCAAATGCTGGACTGGTGCTACATTCTGGGTGTTAGCTCTGGACGCGCTTCTATCGGCTTCCCTATTGGCGGCATTGGCAACAACTTCAACTTCCGCAAAACGACCTACCACGAAATCGGCGGCTATGCCAAGCTGCGTTTTAGCGTTACGGAAGATTTTGCCCTGTTTCAAGCCATCTTGCGCTCACGCTGGAAAATCGTCTTTCCAATTCTTTACGAGACGCATAACCAGACTGAGCCAATGCCGACGTTTTCAGAACTCTATGAACAAAAGAAACGCTGGTCGCTCGGTGGCTTAGATGCCAGTTTAGTGCATGCCTTTCTTGCAGGGTTTATGTTCTTTGCCCATCTCTTTCCTGTGCTGGCATTTTTTATTCTGCCGCTCACAACCGCTCTTGCGCTGCTTGGTCTCAAGCTGCTCTCCGATGCGTTGCTACTTTTACCTGTCTTGGTTCGCCTCCGCCAAGTTCGCACTCTGTGGGCTTTTCCGCTCTTTGAGCTTTACTATTTTCTTTTTGTTTTCGCTGCACCGCTTATCTTGTCGCTCAGTCGCAATGTGGTCTGGAAAGGTATTGACTACAATTTGCTCGAGCTGCGGCGGTCGTAATTTTCACCCTGTTTTTATACCACACTGCGGTCTTTTTTACTATGCGGCACTGGCTTTAGTGGCAACTGAAGCAGGGTCGTAGTTTAAGTT
This sequence comes from Chloroherpetonaceae bacterium, assembly GCA_025056565.1. Taxonomy (NCBI): domain Bacteria; kingdom Pseudomonadati; phylum Chlorobiota; class Chlorobiia; order Chlorobiales; family Chloroherpetonaceae; species Chloroherpetonaceae bacterium. Next base: position 3,357 of record JANWWA010000021.1, read on the forward strand.
TTGTGCCAGCCAGCGCTCGACTTCCTCAATCGTCATTCCCTTGCGCTGCGCATAATCCTCGACTTGATCTCGACCAATCTTGCCGACACCAAAATACACGGCCTCGGGGTGCGCAAAATACCACCCAGAGACCGATGCCGCTGGATACATTGCAAAGTTTTCTGTCAGGACAATCCCCACCCGCTCTTCAACTCCAAGCAAGTCAAAGAGCAAGCGCTTTTCAGTGTGGTCAGGGCAAGCTGGATAGCCGGGTGCTGGACGAATGCCTTGATATTTTTCTTCAATTAAATCGTCGTTGGTTGTTTGCTCATTTGGCGCATAGCCCCAATACTCCGTGCGCACTTTCTTATGCAGCATTTCCGCAAAGGCTTCTGCTAACCTATCTGCTAAGGCTTTTGCCATAATTGCATTGTAGTCGTCTTTTGCGTCTTCGAACTCCTTCACCAGCGCTTCTAAGCCGATACCCGCCGTTACGGCAAAGCCACCGATGTAGTCAATTAGCCCCGTTGACTTGGGTGCGACATAGTCAGCCAGCGCACGATTGGCGCGTTCTGCTCCCTTTTCGTTCTGCTGACGCAAGGTATGGAACACGGTGAGTACCTTCGAGCGTCCTTCATCGGCATAGACCTCAATGTCGTCTCCAATTGCGTTTGCGGGGAACAAGCCCAACACTCCCCTTGCCGTGAGCAAGTTTTCCGCCACGATGCGCTCCAGCAGTCGATTGGCATCACGGAAAAGCCGCTGCGCTTCTTCACCCACGACCTCATCGTGCAAAATATGTGGATAGCGTCCAGCCAGTTGCCAAGTCTGGAAGAATGGTGTCCAGTCAATATAGCTGCAGAGTTCAGCCAGCGAGACTCGTTCTAGCACCGTAATACCCAGCTGCTTTGGTTTGTAGATGTCTTCAGCGCGCCAAGTGATTGGCGTGCGATTTTCACGTGCTTCCGATAGCGACAGGTATTTTCGCACGACGCGCTTTTTGAAGTGCGCTTCTCGAAGTTCATCATACTCGGCTTTGACTTGCGCCACAAATCGCTCTTTTTCTTCGGGCGTTACCAGACTTTGCACCACTGGCACACTGCGCGACGCATCTAACACATGCACTACAGGGCCTGAGTAATTCGGCGCAATTTTTACTGCAGTGTGAATCTTAGAGGTGGTAGCGCCGCCAATCAGCAAGGGAATCTTAAAGCCGAGCCGCTCCATTTCTTTTGCGACGTGCACCATTTCATCCAGTGAGGGCGTAATTAGCCCAGAAAGCCCGATAATGTCCACTTGCTCCTTCCTTGCGGTCTCCAAGATTTTGTCGGCTGGCACCATTACACCTAAGTCAATTACCTCGAAGTTGTTGCACGCCAGCACAACGCTCACAATGTTTTTGCCAATGTCGTGCACATCACCTTTGACCGTTGCCATCAACACTTTTGCCGCTGCTTTGGCACTTGGATTTTTCGCCTTCTCTGCTTCAATGAATGGCACAAGGTGCGCCACCGACTTTTTCATTACGCGTGCCGACTTTACCACTTGTGGCAGAAACATTTTTCCCGCGCCGAAGAGGTCGCCCACGATATTCATTCCGTCCATCAGCGGCCCTTCAATCACTGCCAGTGGCGAGGGATACTTTTGGCGTGCTTCTTCAGTGTCTTCCACGATATAAGTATCAATGCCTTTAATGAGCGCATACTTTAAGCGCTCTTCTACGGTGCCTTTGCGCCACTCTTCTTCTTGGGCGGTGCTAACTTTTGCCTCTGAGCGCTTTTTTAGCGCTTCTGCAAACTCCACTAAACGCTCTGTCGCATCAGGGCGACGGTTCAATAAGACATCTTCAACTCGCTCTAATAGCTCCTTGTCGATTTCTTCATACACTTCAATCATTCCTGCATTGACAATGCCCATATCTAGCCCTGCCCGAATGGCGTGGTAGAGAAACGCCGAATGCATCGCTTCGCGCACAGGATTGTTGCCCCTGAACGAGAAAGAGATGTTTGAGATGCCACCCGACACCTTCGCATAAGGTAAGTTTTCTTTAATCCATCTAGTTGCTCTAATGAAATCAACGGCATAGTTGTTGTGTTCTTCAATCCCAGTGGCGACCGTCAGAATATTTGGGTCAAAGATGATGTCCTGTGGTGGAAAGCCGACTTCCTTTGTGAGAATATCGTAAGCGCGTTTGCAGATTTCGATTTTACGCTCAAACGTATCCGCTTGCCCTCGCTCATCAAACGCCATGACGACGACTGCTGCCCCGTATTCCATCACCTTGCGTGCATACTCCTTGAATTTTTCTTCACCTTCTTTCAGTGAGATGGAATTGACAATTGCTTTGCCCTGCACGCAGCGTAGCCCTGCTTCAATTACCGACCACTTCGAGGAATCAATCATAATCGGCACCCGTGCAATATCAGGCTCCGAAGCAATGAGATTGAGAAACGTGGTCATTGCCGCCTCGGAGTCAATCATTCCTTCGTCCATATTGACATCAAGAATCTGCGCACCGTTCTCGACTTGCTGACGCGCAATTGCAAGTGCTTCCTCAAACTTTTGCTCTTTGATGAGCTTTGCAAACTTCGGCGAACCTGTCACATTGGTGCGCTCCCCGATGTTGATAAAGCCTGTCTCTGGTGTGACCACTAAGGGCTCGAGACCTGCCAGTTGCATATACGTCGAGCGGGGTTTTGGCCGGCGTGGCTTATGCCGAGCAGCGACTTCCACAAACGCCTTGATGTGCTCAGGTGTCGTGCCGCAACAGCCACCGATGATGTTTACAAACTCGTTTTTCAAAAAGTCTTCAAACTGTGCTGCCATATACTCGGGCGTCTCATCATACTCGCCGAAAGTATTGGGCAAGCCTGCATTGGGGTAAAGACTGGTGTAGCACGATGCAATTTTTGCCAGCGTCTCAATAAATGGTCGCATCTGCGCTGAGCCTAAGGCACAGTTCAACCCGACACTCAGCAGATTCGGCGCATGTGAAATAGAAATCCAGAACGCCTCGGTCGTCTGCCCAGAAAGTGTTCGACCGCTCTGGTCGACAATTGTGCCTGAAATCATAACTGGCACGCGACGCCCTACAGTATCAAAGTATCTCTGAATGGCTGCAATAGCGGCTTTTGTGTTGAGCGTATCGGTAATGGTCTCTATGAGCAAAAGGTCAACGCCACCGTCCATCAAGCCGCAGACTTGCTCGTAATACGCCTCAAAAAGCTGCTGGAAAGTTACTGCGCGAAAGCCGGGGTTATTTACATCGGGCGACATTGAAGCCAGCTTGTTGGTCGGACCGATTGCACCAGCCACAAAACGTGGTTTATCGGGTGTCTTTTGCATCGCTTCCTGCACCGCTTCTCTTGCCAGCTGTGCTGACTTAAAGTTCATTTCATAGACAAGGTGCTCCATCACATAATCGGCTTGTGAGATGCGATTGGCGCTAAAAGTGTTGGTCTCAATGATGTCTGCACCTGCTTCAAGGTATTGGCGATGAATTTCTTTGATGATTTGCGGTTGTGTCAGGGAGAGTAGCTCATTATTTCCCTTGAGTGCGCCTTTGGGCGGTGCAGCCTGATGTCCATGTGCGGGGTGATTGCAGTGATGCCCGTCTCGCTCTACCCCCGTGCCAGACTGGGCATGCGCTTCATGCAGAACCTCATCGAGCTTGCGCTCCATCGCTTCAGCCACAGGGTCGTGTGGCTGCTCTGGATTGAAGTCTTTGAAGCGCTCTCCACGGTAGTCTTCTTCGGTGAGCTTATAGCGCTGAATCATTGTGCCCATTGCGCCATCGAGAACCAGAACGCGCGTTTTCAGCAGCTCGTGAATTGTCGGCTGTGGCATATCGCTATGATTGAAGTTGGACTGCGAAATCGGTATTTCGGCAAGGCGAGGGTAGAAAACAAAAAAGCCTCTCCGATCTGGAAAGGCAGCCGTGTGAAGCGATTACTGGACACGACCCCATTCGGAGCGACTTTCGAGCGTCTCGCCGCCGAAAGCCTTTAACGCCGTGTCCATACCTAATGGCGCGTTAAAGTATTCAAAATATACGCAAGATATACATCGTTTTCAAAAATGACAAAGCGGCAAGAGGAGTTTGCCGCTTTGCTTTCCTTCAATCCGTCAAGTCTTCTGCTCTCTTGGGTGCAGCCTTGAAGTGCGTGCGGAACACGTAGTCCCATAGCGGCGAGCTAACCCCATAACCCTCATTTGGCGACTGGAAGTGATGCCGCATGTGATGACGGCGGAGGTATCCCCAAATACCTCCCTTAATTGGGAAGTGATGCACGGCGTAATGTCCAATGTCGTAAATGAGGTAGCCAGTTACAAACCCGGCCATAAATGCAGGCGCCAGCGTCTCACCTATCGTAAAGTAAAAGAGTGTATAGAACACCACAGCCAGTGGCAAGCTCACGGGTAGTGGCATCACCAGCCGCCACGCATCACTGGGATAGTCGTGGTGCACACCGTGCAGAATCCAGATTATTCGCTTCCCCCATGCTGATTTTGGCTTGTAGTGAAACACGAAGCGATGCAGTGTGTATTCGGTAAATGTCCACGCAACCATGCCTGCCACAAGCAGCAGCACTGTTACCCCAACGCTCACGCTGTAGCTGGCAACTGAGATATACACTAACACCAGCACAAGCGGCACATATACCCAGAGTGGCGATGTCCAGTGCCAGCGCGACAGGGCATCGACAAAATCATTTTCAAACATACGGGGGGATTCGTTTTTATTGGACACGTAAAGCTTCATTTTCACCCAGTTTTTGTTACAAAAATCGGTCAGCCCTTTTCTTCTGCGAGCTGCCCCTACGCAAATACACGAAAGGAGTTGCAGTGCAAATATACAAATTGCATCGCTACGGGCAGTTGCTCACTGCATCAACGCCAAAGGTCAGCTTCGCTGCAGGGCTTTCTTTTTGGGTTAGAGGGGAAAAGGTAATCTGTTTTCTCACCTTCGCCTGAAAAAGGTAGGCTTAATTTTTCGGGAAGTTGGTCCGCAAGCGCGGGAATATCGGCGAAAACCCTTGCTCACGGTAGGCATCCATCACAGCGCGGTATGATTCAATTAGGTTGAGAAAGTCGTCACAGATTTTATCAAATTCACTAAGCAGCTTGCGCAGCTCTTCTTTCTCACCCATTTGGGCAACAGCTTGAATCTGCCCTGCAAGATTATGCAAAAACGCGTGCATCTGTTTGAACTCCTGATAGACTGGCTCTTGGCTGTAGAGCTTATCGCCTACATTTTGAATCCATTGTCCGATTGGGCTTTTTTCAGGCCGGTTAGGATAGACCTCGTCCCAGCTGCTCATCCCATTCGCCGCAGAGCGCACTTTCATCTTCCAAGTGAGAAAATTTGTGCGCACAATTGCCATATCAATCGGTGCAGTGCGTAGAATCTTTGATTTGTCCTCCATTGTTTCTCTCTTGTTTTTAAAAAAGTTCCGCAAACTTAGATTTGCGCTGTTTTTTCGCAAAACTTTTTCTCTGGATTCACAAGACGATGGCAATTGATTTTTCGTGTGTGCCCAATCCGTGCTATGTGATTGAGGAAGCGCGCCTCAGACAAAATCTGGAAACGATTTCCTACGTTGCAAAGTCTGCTGGCGTAGAAATTATCCTTGCCTTGAAAGGTTTTGCACTTTGGAAAACTTTTCCCATCGTGCGCCAATATGTGCGCACCGCAACGGCAAGCTCTCTCAATGAAGCCCGACTTTGCGTGGAAACCTTTGGTGAAAAAGCGCACATTTATTGCGTGGCAATTGATGACCGAGACATTGATGCGCTGCTGGACTGTGCCTCGCACATTACATTTAACTCCTTTTCGCAGTTTGAGCGCTTCAAGCATAAAGCCCGTGCTAAAGGCGTCAGCATTGGCCTTCGTGTCAATCCTGAGCATCGTGAAGTACAAACTGACCTTTACAATCCCTGCTCGCCTTATTCGCGCTTAGGTTTGACGGCTGAGCATTTTCAGAATGGATTGCCCTCAGAAATTGAAGGCTTGCATCTGCACGGACTTTGCGAAAACGATTCCTTTGCCTCAGAACGAATGCTTAACGCCTTTGAAGAGAAGTTCGGCAAGCTATTTTCGCAGCTTAGGTGGGTTAATTTAGGTGGCGGGCATCTTATTACGCGCAAAGGCTACGACACGGCACATTTTATCTCTGTGCTGAAAGCCTTCAAGGCGCGTTATCCACATCTGCAAGTTATTTTAGAGCCCGGCGGCGCGTTTGCTTGGCAAACTGGCTACCTTGTTAGCAAAGTTCTCGATATCGTTGAGAATCGTGGCGTCAAGACCGCTATCGTCAATGTCTCCTTTACCGACCACATGCCTGATTGCTTGGAGATGCCTTACAAGCCCAGCATTTTGGGCGCAATTCCAGAGTATCGCAAGGGACTTTGCAACTACCGAATTGGCGGACTGTCGTGTTTAGCTGGTGATTTTATGACAGAGTATGCTTTCGAGAAACCCCTACAAGTCGGAGACCTTATTGTGTTCGAGGATATGATTCATTACACCATCGTCAAAACCACGATGTTCAACGGCATCTCACATCCAGCTCTCGGAATGTGGACAGCAGACAATCAGTTTACTCTTTTCCGTTCTTTTGATTATGAGGACTACAAAAACCGAATGAGTTAAATTTTTGCGATTTCTGCTGAATTTAGCTACATTAGCCTTGAATAACTATACAGCCATACAACTATGCCACAACGACATTCTAAATACGCAGCGCACGTTGCGGAAATGACCGACGAAAAGCTCGCTCAGGTCGCAGCACGCTTCCGTGTGCTTGGCGAGCCAGCTCGTCTGAAAATTCTCCGCACAATCTGCAGCGAAGAAAAAAATGTGCAACAAATCGTTGCAGAAACCCAGATGGGTCAAGCTAATGTCTCTAAGCATCTTTCGCTGATGTATGAGCACGGCATCGTAGAGCGGCGTAAAGAAGGTCTTAATTGCTACTACAGGCTTGCTGACGATACAATCTTTGAAATCTGCCAGATTGCTTCCAAAGGCGTGGAACGCAACTTGCTCACTAAGCTGCGCCAGTTTCAGCTAAAGACATAGCGCACTTACTTGCTTCTCTTTTACCCACCTTTTGTTTAGAGTTTGGAGCAGCCCTCGAGAGCTGCCTTTCCTTTTGTTTGAAGCTGCTTATGTTGCGCAAAGAACAATTTTGATGCACGTTCAGCCTAGCTCTACATCGGCGGATTATGTCCGTTTCAGTCGCAGCGCCTTCGCCATACGAATTAGAACGTGGCAAACCGATGCCAAGCAAAAATCACGCCCTTATTCAGCTCTGATTAGGCTACCTTTGCCGACGATACTACAGGCATTTCTGTCAAGCTGCAAGATATATTTTCGTAATTTTGTCCTACCTTCCAAATAAAAAAGCCACTGAGTAAACAGTGGCTTTTTGCGTTTGTTGTGCCTTTCTTCAGTTCACCTTTTCAGTTGCTTCTTGGCAGACCAGTTTTCGTCCCCAGTGCAACCAGAGTCGCACGGTGGTCAGTGGCTGCTCTATGACCTGCGCAATCTCAGTGTGTGAAAGTCCAGCTATCTCTGCCAAAAGCATTGCCATCTTGAAGTCAGCTGCTTTGGTAATCATTGCGCGTGCGACTTCTTGGTCATCGACGATCACGCTCGGGTCTTGCTCAATTGTTGCTTCCTGACCGAAAGAACGCAGGTAGGCATTGCGAAACGCTTTGAAAAGCCCTACGGCTGTTTCACTTCTGCCACCTTGCAGGTAAGTTTGACTTACTAGCATACCTGCCGTCGCTTCATTGCCACACATCCAATATGCCAAGTTATAGACATCATCAATGCGGTCTATCATCGCAGGCTGGTTTGCTTCGAGTTGAAAGCTCATACCCATTCTCCTCACAGTTAGTTTGAAGTTGACTGTTACTGATTTGTGGTCAATATAGTGCGAGCCGCAGTGAATGTCAAGTCATTGGTTTTTCTTTTGTTAGTTTAGATTCCGTCTAAACCGTCCTTGGCTCTGTCAGCCTGCTTTCCAGTGCAAAGAAGTAAGCTTTATGTAGCTCTTCTACCTGCGCGTTCAGAACCACTTTGCCGTTTACCGAGAGCATAGCGACCCTTCTTTGCGTGCGTCCTACTTTTTGGTATGGCAGTTGGAACTGCTCCAGCAGTAACTCCAGTTCAGCTTGCTTTTCGGGTGCGACGCTCACCACCACACGTCCTTGTGCTTCTGAGAATAGTACGCTCTGAATTGCTGTATCGGTTTGCTCTGCAGTCAAATTCACTTCAAAGCCCATTTGGTGCTCACTATTCATCATTGCGCACTCCGCCAATGCTACAACTAAGCCTCCGTCCGAGATATCGTGCGCTGAACGCAGCAGCTTTTGCCTTGCAGCCTCGACCAGAAAATCTTGCAAAGCCTTTTCTCTATCGAGGTCGCATGGCGGCGCATCCGTCCCAAGCTCACCGTAGTAGTAAGCAATAAACTCTGACCCATTTAGATCTGTCGCAACTTCCCCGATGAGATAGATTGCATCGTTTTCCTCTTTGAAGGTGGCTGTTATGATATGCTCGACATTTTCAATCAGTCCTATCATTCCGATTGTTGGGGTCGGATAGACGGCGATGCTTTCTCCACCAAGCGTGGATTCATTGTAGAAGCTGACATTGCCACCTGTAACGGGCGTTTCAAATTTTGTGCAGGCTTCACCCATTCCTGCGACTGCTTCCTTGAACTGAAAATAAACCTCTGGTTTGTAAGGGTTGCCAAAATTGAGACAGTTTGTGATGGCAAGCGGTTTTGCGCCTGTACAAGCAATGTTACGTGCACATTCTGCTACAGCAATTTGTGCTCCACGACGCGGATTGAGGTAGACATACTTTGCGTTGCAGTCGATCTTCATTGCTAAGGCTTTTGTTGTGCCTTTGATTCTAACTACAGCTGCATCCGCAATACCTGCTCCTACGACTGTGTTAGTACGCACCATTGTGTCGTATTGCTCAAATATCCAGTGTTTGCTGGCAATGTTGGGGCGAGCCAGCATCGCAAAAATTTCTTTCTGGAAGTCTATCTCAGTGTCTGGCTTGAGTGGCGGGAACTTCACATCTGGCTTTTTTTCCTTCGCGTCACGGTAATAGACAGGTGCTCCGCCCCCTAAGACCAGTGCTGGCGCTGGAATTTCAGCCTTAAGTTCTCCGTGATGCCATACGCGCAGCATTCCATCACTTGTCACCTTGCCAATTACGACGGCACTGAGGTCCCACTTTGCAAAAATGTCAATAATCTTTTGCTCGTAGCCTTTCTTTGCCACAATCAGCATTCGCTCCTGCGACTCAGAGAGCATTATTTCGTAAGCGGTCATATTTTTTTCTCGTGTGGGCACAAGGTCAAGATTTAGTTCCATTCCGCCGATGCCCGTTTTTTCAATTGCGCGTGCCGACATCTCAGATGAAGAGCAAGTTAGTCCTGCTGCTCCCATATCCTGAATGCCAACTACATAGCCGCTCTCAATTGCCTCGAGTGTCGCTTCCAGTAGGAGTTTTTCAGTAAAGGGGTCTCCGACCTGCACACTTGGGCGCTTGTCTTCTGATGCCTCAGACAGCTCTTCTGATGCAAATGTAGCGCCGTGAATGCCGTCTCGCCCTGTTGCTGCGCCTACAATCAAGACGGGATTGCCCTCGCCGCTTGCAATGGCCCGCGCCACTTTGTGATGCTCCACAATCCCTACGGACATTGCATTCACAAGAGGGTTATACTGGTAGCAGTCGTCAAAGTAGACCTCACCGGCGACGGTTGCAACGCCAAATGAATTGCCATAATCGCCGATGCCACGCACGACCCCTTCCAACAAATACTGCACGCGTGCATCAGCCGGGTTACCGAACCGCAGCGAGTTCAGTGCAGCAATTGGTCGAGCGCCCATTGTGAAAATATCCCGATGAATGCCGCCGACCCCCGTCGCTGCACCTTGATACGGCTCAATCGCAGAAGGGTGATTGTGCGATTCAATCTTGAACGCCACTGCTAAACCATCACCAATATCTACCAGTCCAGCATTTTCTTCACCTGCTTTAGCAAGTAGGTGTTTCCCACTTCGTGGTAAGGTTCTTAGCACCGCAATTGAATTTTTGTAGCTGCAGTGCTCTGACCACATTACGGCAAAGATACCCAGCTCCGTATAGGTTGGCGTGCGCCCCAGTATTTGCAAAATCTTCTCGTATTCTTCTTCCAGTAAACCGTGCTGCTTAGCAAGCTCGAGCGTAACGGTGGGTTCGGTCATGTTGCAGTTTAGTTTTGATTTTTGCGGTGCAAATTTCAGTGCTGAAAATAAAAAAGCCTTTGTAGGAGACTACAAAGGCTTGCGACACTCCTGCGTATAGGTTACTTCTTTTCTTCTTTCTTCTCTTCGGGTTTCTTTTCCTCAGGTTTTGCAGGCTCTGTTTCCTTCAAGATGGCACGCAACTGCTGCAGATTCTTTTCAATATCCTGACGACGGCGACGCAATTCTTCAATCTTGCGTGCAGTGGACTCCTTGTCGTCTCCAATATCTTCCAGCTTGCGCAAGATGATGTCAGAGCCTTGTGAGCCTGTGGTGAAGTCAATGAGGCTGGGGTCAGCAGTAGAGCCAAATGCAATCGGCAAGATGTTAAACTGCACGCCAAAGAGTGCTCGCCACTCTGTGTAGTTCGTGGGTGCATTTGGCGGCCGACGCACAATACCGAACGGCCCATACTGCGTCCTGTCCTCTCTGCCCGCTAGTTGATAGTCAAAGCCTAAGGTCAGAGCAAGAAACTCTACGGGCTTCAAGCGCACACCTGCAGAAATGAATGTCATACTTTCACGCGTGTAGGCTTGAGCAGGCGGTTCGGAGATATATGCCCAGCCCCAAATCTCGAGCATTAAATCGACAGATGCAGTTGGATACTTAGCCCCAATTGAGTAAGTGATAGCAGCGCTGTTGCTCTCTACTTTGAATGTTTGAGCTGGTGTGTTAGAGATGTTTTTACCTGAGTCGAAGTAGTTGTATAGCCCTAAGTTCAGGTTGAGGTTAAAGGATTCTCTTGGGAAAAGGTTATCGGCGTAGTAAGACAGCAAAAGATTAATTCCCAGCTCTGGGCCGCCAGCTGAGTACGGGTTACCATACTGATTCCAGCGCTGTGCCAGTGGCAGCATTACAGTTGCCATACCGCCGAGATAGACATAGTCGTTGGCGATACCGAACGAAGCGACCTTTGCCGTAAGAAAAATGCGCTCAAAGACATTCGATGCAGCATCTTGATGATGGATGTCAGTATAGACAACAGGGTTGAGTGCTACCAAGATGTTGTTTGTAAAAGCGTAGTCGAGATGAATGGAGTTTGTAACGATGGAGTGTGCAACCAGATTACCCAGTTGCCCCGTGTAAGCTCCAGCAGTTGTATTGAAGTCAAAATGCGAGAAGAAGGTAAGGCTGCCAGACTTCGGGTTCAGTGCTTCCTGTGTGCGAATTAAGCGACTTGCTGCTGTAAAGACATACTGAGCATGAAGCTCACTTACTGTTGCAGCAGAGAGCATTGCAGCCAGCAGAAGCGTAAGTAAGCGTTTTCTCATTTTTCCTCCAATTTAACGTCTTTGGTTTGTTCTATCTGCTAAGTTCTCGGTTCAGGATGACGATGAGGAAAATTGCGTTGACAATGCTAAACACGGCATTTGTAATCGTTACAATCGTGTTTAGCACACTAATTGGTCCACCGGGCACAATGACCGTATCACCTCGCAAAAGGGCTGGGAAACTCTGCTCTCCCGTTTCAATAAACTTCTCTACATCGACGCGCACGACCTTCTCTATCACTGCTGTATCTGCCCTTGCATAGCGGATGATGCGAATGTCATCTAACTTTGCTGTGGTCGCTGGCCCACCAGCGATAGAGAGCAGTGAAACCAAGTCTGTCGCATATGGCACATAATACTTGCCCGGTCTTCCAACCTGACCCCAGAGATTGACATCAATCAGAATCCCTTGCTCTTGACCAAAGAAATATGCTGCTGGCGCAACATTTGGATTCTGAGGTGCTTCACCCTGTGGTGGCGTTCCAAAAACCTGCGCGTTCAGAGTGTTTTGCGCCAAAGTTACGCAAACAAATGCAATGAAACAAAATCTTTTTGCCATTTACACGCAAAATTTATGTTTAATTGATGAGAACACGAAAGCCCAGCAGTTCCGAGACCGCTCCATAAGCACGGTTAATATCTTCTGGGAACGCCTGCACCTGCCAGCGATACTCCACACCATTTTCAAGTCGCTTAAAGACACGCAGCCCGTTTGTGAAGCGGCGTGCGGGGCTCGGCGCTTGATACGCCTGTCCAAAGTTGATGCTTACAGTATCTCGGTCAAAGAAGCTCGAGCCATCGTAGAGAATGGCTACGCAATCTTCCTCAAAGAAGGTATCAAAGCCCCTGAACTCATAGATTTTGAGCACATAAAATCCGCTCACCAGCGGCGGCTTGCGCCACTCAAATCGAATTGTCGTATCCCGACGTGACAGACGCAAAATACCAATCGGTGACAACGGATTGACGCGCTGCGCCAGTCGGTAGCGTTCAGGCAGCGAGCGCTCGCTACGCGCACCACGGCGCGTGTAGGCTTCTACTTGATAGAAGTATTCCACATCTGGTTGCACTGTAGCATCAATAAAGACTGTATCAGGCAACCCTAATGGCTCTTGTGAACCAAGTGGAATTTCGCGCAGAAGTCGAAAGTTAATAGGCACAGCTGTATCGCGTGCGACTTCCGCGGTGCGGAAAATGCGGTAGCCTGCAATATCGCGCTCTGGATTTCTAAACCACTCTAAGCGAATTGCATTTTGTCCAGGCACAGGTCGTATGCCTTGCTCAATGCGTGCCGTGTCTGAGGAGCGTGGCACAAAGCGCGGTCGCTGCGGTGCAGGTGGCTCTGGGTCAGGCGGACAGCCCCACCACACTAAGCATAGCAACGAATAACTCAGCAAGGAGATAATCCGATGCATCGCTTCCTTATTAGAAAAATTCAGCTAGATTGACTGTCAAGCCTACTCGATGAGGCGCGCCCAATTCACTGGACTGATAAGCGTAGTCCAAGTACAAGGCACGGAGCAGGAAAATTCCTGCACCTAAGGTTAAATTTCGGTCATAGCTCCCAACCCGCAATGCCAAGAGGTCTTTGAAGCGATACTCTACGCCAATTGAAGTCAGCCCTTCGTATTTTGTGTCGCGCGTGAGCAGAAAGATGAGTGCGCTAGACAGAAATTCCAGTGGTTGCTTGTAGGAGAAGTGAAAGAGAAAAGAGCGTGGAATTGCCGCTCGCGTGCGCAGATCTGTATTCCAAGAAATCGTGGTGTTGAAGAGGTCTTTAACCGTTAGAGCCAGCACCAAGTCGCCAAAGAGTTGCTTGCCAACTAAGTCACCGAGTTTGAACTTAATCAGTGTGCCCAAATCGACGCCAATGCCATTGCCCGAGAAACTTACGCGGCGGTCTCCCCCAAAGCTTTGTGAGACATACTTAAAGGTTACACCAAGAGGAATTTCAATTGGCAAACGGAAGTATTGCCAGCCGAAATCCACAGTATTGATGATTGTCTTTCCAAGCGACAGGAACAGCGCATCATCATTGCTTGAAAACGTCGCTCCACCATTGTCCAGAATCCCTGCACGAATCTGTCGGAAGTAGTCACCACGCGCTCCAGTTGGCTCATTGGTCAGCGGAATATTGCCTACGCTATTGCGTATCCAATTGAACGATGCGCCGATCCCTGCCCCTAAATCTTGCGAGTAACCGATGTGGAAATAGTTTGAGAGCGGATTGCCAATTGAGCCAAATTGGCTGGAGTACATCGTAGAGACAAACTTACCTTTGATGAGTGCCAATGCAGACGGATTCCAGAAAAATGCAGAGCCATCGGTGTTGTCAATAGGCGTAAATTGTCCCCCAACGCCCAGTGCACGCACGCCCAGTGGAATGTCCAAAAAGGCTGCGGCGTAGCGCTCTTCTTGCGCCTGCACTTCATTGACCAGCAGCAAGCAAATGAGACTGGTGATATGAATTCGCTTCATTCGCATTCGGTTTAGGTTAGCGCAGGCGCGCAATTTTGATTATCTCTTCTTGCACACGGCCGCGCAAGACCACACGCACTTTGGCGTAATAGACCCCATTTGCCACACTGTTGCCACGCTCATCTAAGCCTGTCCACTCGACCACCCTGCCCCCCACCTGTGTAAAAGTGAGGTTAGAGTTGTTCTCGAATCCCGGTGGCGCCACGCCGGGCTGGCGAAAGGTATTAATGAGTCGCCCTGATGCAGTGTAAATCTTTACCTCAAACTCGTCAGCTGGTTCTTGTCCGATGATTTCGTAGCCGATGTAGGTGCGGTCTTCAAACGGATTGGGATACGCTCCATAGACTCGCAAGCGAAATGCGTCTTCTACCACAAAGCGCAGCGTATCGCTCCGACGCACATTGAGGTTTGCGTCGTGAAAGATGAAACAAACCTCATGCCGACCGTTTGGAAACTCATCATCGTAGGTGATGCCTACGCTGTTGGCATTTGGCGTAGCGGTTGGAATGTTCAGTTTTTCCTGAACGGATGCGGAGCTATCGCCGTTGCGAATGACGCGGATGAATCGGCGGTCTAAGTAAATGCCATTTTGGTCTTGCAGCACGGCTACAATGCGTGGTCGGCGCGGTGCAAAGCCGCCAGGAATATACTCCTGTCCCTCAATGCCGAGCGTAATGCGTGGCTGAGTTTGGTCGTTTGTATGCATTACGGCAAATGTACCAAAGCGTTCTGAGGTCAAGATTACTGTGTTAGGGTCAGGCTTTGATTGATTGGGCAGGCGTAGCCAGCGTTCCAACTCTTCTGCAAAAAAGTAAGCATTCACGAATGGGCGACGCGTGGCAAAGTCTCTGGGGTTCAATCGGAGGGTCAAGCGTAGCGGCCGCACAAGCTGCTGCCCTGAATCCAGTGGCGTAATGCGATACGCCAAGCGCAATTCGGTCGTGTCGTTCTGCGATGCAAGACGCACAAATTCATTATCAGGCTGCGCAAACTTTACAGGATTTTCAATGCGTTCTACCCTTAGCAAACCGTCCCGCGAAAAAGTGGCGGGGTCGTAACTGAAAGTGCAGTTTTCATCGATTGACACGCTTGCTGCATTTCTTGTCTGTACCCAGACAAGGTCATACTTTACTTCACGCTGGTTTGAGAGATTATTGCGAGCGTCTGTATCGAAGGCACTGGCTGTATCACCTACAACCTGAACAGCGATGTTGTAGCTCTGCAGTAGTCTAAAATCGCTGGGAATATCAATCGTCGCGCGCGTCTTACCGTTTGCAGGAATTTGCACGCTCGTGCTACCGATTATTCGCCTTGTGGAACGCAGCCGTGGCGGGACATTCTGGAAATTGGAGTTATCGACTGAGTTTTCGTAAAAAATTACGCGTGCGGCAGCCGGTGTATTGCTCCAGTTATAGACCTCTGCCCCAATTGCCACGCGATTGCCATCTGCATAGAAGCCAATGGTAGGATTATCGTAGAATTGATCGAGCCCGCTACGCACTTTCTGCACAGCCGCCACATCGGTTTCATTGCCAATTGTTACGCGCACTTCCTCACTGCGACTTACTTCGCTGCCTGTTTGCACAAGTGCGTAGTATGCGACTGTATTGCCGCGTCGCATTGCGCTTGCAGGAATGCTCGTGGTGGTTGTAAATGTGTTTGGATTATTCCTTGTGGTTTGTAGGTTCGCACTAAAGACCGTCTCAGTCGTCAGCGTTGCGCTGTTTGCACGCGTAACGAACACTGGCACAGTTACGCTTTGCACAGGTTGATTTGCATCAACTCGAACGGTAAAACTCACCGCACGATTTTCCGCAGTGCGAATATCGCTCGATGGCTCTACGCTTCGGATAAATGGTGCAGAGTTACTAAAACGAACAAACCCGCTGACATCACTTCGACCGTCGTCTGAAATGATGTGTGCCTTGAATTGCCCGCCGCCGCGTGCAAAATTTTGAATGTTGGTTCTTGTTATCGCAGGGGGCTGTGGCACTGTGATAACGAGGCTATCGACAAACTGTCCATCTACCACACGTCCAATGCGTCCATTTCTCACTTGAAAAAGAATAGTTGCCGAGGTAACTTCTAAGTTATTTTGGTCGGTAATCCTTCCGTATCCATTTCCGTTGGTAATACCACTGACCGTGCCACGAATCACCAAGCGATTGCCTATGCCAACAATGTGTGTCGGTAAGTTCCAATTAATAGCGGGTGCGCCTGTCGGCGTTGTGCGTCGTGGCAGAGCAAGGCGTAAAGCAGGGTCACCAAACACACCATACTGGTACATCATGGATGGCGCTTGGAAGATGTAGTCGTTGCGAAACCGCAGGTAGTAGCGAATTTTTCCACGAAAGAGCATATCACCAATTGAGAGATCTTGATACCTCTCATTGAGAAGAAATTCATAGATGGACTGCGCCATCAGGAAATCGTTGATAAACCAGCCCAGTCCTGCGG
>JANWWA010000022.1 GCA_025056565.1 Chloroherpetonaceae bacterium
ACAATCAGTGAATCTGGCGAAATCAGAGACACTACACCAGGGCGCAACCCCCGCAGCGGCACTTCTGCTGCACGACCTGTGGCAGGATTTCCGTAGATAACCCCTCCTACTTCAAAGTTTGGCACCACCAGCGTCGGAAACTCTCCCGCTGTAGCGAGCGACCCTACGGCTGGTAAACCTGAGATGATAATGTTGACTGTGCGACCACCAATCGTCGTATCTGTGCGCACTGAGGCTGTCACTGTTCCAACTTGCACATCACCCACGGTGCGGGTGCGATCATTCGGATTGCCAGGATTTACACCCCCTGGAATGGTAAAGTCAATAAAAACGGGCGTACCTACTGGCGCAGGCAACACACGACCGTCAGGCGTGCGAATGCTGAGGCGCGCTTGAATGCTTGCGTTAGCGGTAAAGAAGCGGATGTCACGTGCGACGCGCACCACTGCAACGCCAGTTGAGGTACTGTTTGCATCATCACGCAGTTCCACGTCTTGCACGCGCGTCGGGGCATAGCCTGCTGGGGGCGTGGCTGCAATTTTGTAGAAGCCCGCCTGCAAGTTGCGGAAAATGTAGATACCGTCGGCATTCGTGGTTGCAGTGACGGTCTCACCGCCGGGCTGACCTTCGGCGCCAATGAGACGGACAGTTACACCAGAGAGTGGCGCACCCGTGTTACCATCACGGACTACACCGTTAATTTCACCCACGAACTGCCGACCACGTGGCACGGGGTTATTGTTAATTGGCGTTTCTCGGCACCCTGCAAAGACCCCGAAGAGTGCAAGCAGCAGGAGAGACGCCAGAAAAGACCTGTGTTTTCTATTCATGGCTTTCTTCCTTTTTAGCGTTGTTTTGAGGTTGCGGAATAGTCGTTTTTATGAAAATGGCGCTTTCATCGGCTCGCAACCTAATTTAGCCCGATAAAATCGCCGTGTTTAGAAACTCTAATACAGCGTCAGTCCAAAGTTCAAGGTTGCAAAGAATCCATTGAGCGACACTGTTGGCGCTTCGGTAAAGGCGCGACGGAAGCCCGCAGTGCGGTCAGTGGTATTTGGTTCGACCACATTCGGCGCCAGCGGATTGAAGGTTCCACCGCTGCCTGAGGTGAGCGTCAGCGTGCTCAGCCATGCACCATTATACCCTAACTGCAAGCCTACATCTACGTTTCTGATGATTTCAAAATTCACGGTCAGAGCGGCTTGCAGCGTTGCTGCTAAAATATCGGCTTGAATGCGGTCGCCGACTTGGAAGAGACTGCCGTCCTCGAACTGCACGGTTGTCGCAAACGGTCGGTCTGGCAGCTGTGCTACGCGGGCAAAGGTTGCCACACCAAATGCATACCCTCCTTTTACCAGCAGTCCGATTGTGAGCGGCACATCTTGCTTGGCATCTTCCTTCAGATCGAAAACCTTGTAGCCAAATCCTCCCATAATGTTGAAGTAGCGGCTATTTTCACCGGGCATCCCTTGAATTTCTGCGTTGAAAGAAAGGCGCTTATAGCCTCCCAGATTGGAGACCTCCACGCCCAAGAGGCCGCCAAAGCGAACACTTTCGCTTGTGCCTTGAGACAGCGGCACCGAAAGCCGTTCCTCAGCGCGTCCAAAGAAGCCACCTGGGAACGAAGTAATGTGCACATCCTTCAAGCCCGAAGTAAAGTAGGGCTGAATAGAGGGACCGCTGTAAATCTTCACCTTAAATTGCGGACCTCGCATTGGGCTTTGCGCTAAAGCGCTGCTGATTCCTATCACCAGAACCGCTAGCGCAAGGTAAAGCGCTTTTAGGGAAAGACGTCTTCGCATATCTGTTTGTCGTTTTAGGTTTATGAAGCCAGCATAACCTCTCTACGCGCTACAGAAAAAAGAGAAGCGTAGAGCGTGTCGCTTCCGATTTGTGGTTTAGAAACTCTGATTGCGCCTACGGAGATGTGCCTTTCGCCCTCTTTTGGGCAAGTGTGCTCTGGTTTTTGCATAAAAAGGTACTGACTTTCTTTGCTCACCCTAAGAAGGCTTCGGTTTTTTGTGCTCTTGCTGTGCAATAATACAAGAGTGCGATGGAAAAACCAAATCGTGCTCAAACTTTCTTGGGCAGTTGTGCTTGCCGTCACACCTTGTCAGATGCTCTGTGCTGGCAGGCACCGTGCAAGCTTTCTTTGCACTGCGTAAGTATCACGCCATCTGTCTTCTTGGTCAGAGCAATAGCTAGCGCTGTCCTGCAGCTCGCGCACTGCCTTGTGACTTGGCTCTCACTTCCTCTGCAGGAAAAGAGAAAGATTGTCGCTGTGTTAGAATCGGGCATGTAAAGGTTAGAAATGGCTTTCATCTTACCGAATTTCCTCTCTTTGCACGGCTATTTTTTTACTTTTGCCTGTTGTATATTGCGTCAAAACCAAGCTAAACTTGCGCCTGAGAGAACAACCCAAAATGAAGTGCGAGTTAGAATGAGGAAAACCGTATCGTGGACTCTTTTTTTGCTTCTGCTGCTCAGTCCCAGTTTTACCCTGTTGGCTCAAGCGCCTCTCACAGCTGATAGCCGCATTTTCCAGGCCCAGAAGGCACTTTTGCCAAGAATTGGTACATTCAGTGCAAGCCTGACTGGTTCATTTTTCATCAGACCTGTCGACTATATTCCAGGCGGCGGTGTGCCAGACGATATTATCCAAACAAATGCGGACATTAACCTCGACTACACCTTGCTCAAAAATCTTGCAATTTCTGCAACACTCAACACTTTCCGCATTGAAAACCGTCTGGATACAAGGCCGACGGCGACACAGCTTTTTAGCGGCGTGCGCTTAGTTTTGAAGACTGGCTCAATTGGCGTGCTAAACGACCGCATTCAACTGGGCGGCTGGTTTGAGATTTTTGCCCCATTTGGACGAGAACCTAACCCTCCTCTTCTGCCTTTCACGCAAAACGAATTTGGCGCAGGGGTGCACTTTATTGGCTCATACTACTTTGACAATATCTTTCCTGAATTCTCCTCAGGCATTCATCTCAATCTTGGCTTTCGTAACTACAGCTCCAGCGAAACGGTCATCACGCGCAGCCCTAGTCCCCCTATTAAGGTTGGAAACGACCTGCTCACACTGCGTTATGCACTTGGATTTGACACCCCGCTTCCTATCCGTGGACAGCGAATCTATGCTTTCGCTGAACTCTTTGGCGAGTTTTATCTTTCCGCTTCGCTACAAGAGTTCGTCTACGGGCGAGAGAATTTCAGCTACTTGGGTGCAGGGGCGCGGTATTATGTGCTCGATTGGCTTTCTGTCGAGTTAATGGGTCAGCTTTTGATAATTGGTGGCGGTGATAACACCAGTTACATCACCCGATTTGGCACTGTGCCTGTCTCGCTGGTTGGCTTGAACTATGCACCATGGCGCATTATGGGTGGTGCAAAAGTTGAGCTTGGTCGCCGCTTCCGCATTCCTTACGCGATTGACGAGGCACTGGGGCTATACGACCCGATGACGTATTCCCGCTCAGAGCGACTTCGCAATCGCAAAATTATGGATGTGCTTGATGAGCGCTCACAGGAACTGGCGGATATTTTCAAGGAAGTGCGCAAGCAAGATAGCACGCTTAGTGGCAAAATTTACTACGAGATTATCATTGGCACGCGCGGCAATGTAGAAAGAGTGCGTCTTTTGGTCTCTACCTTAGATGACAATGCTTACTCCGAATTTACAACAGAGCAATTTGCCGACGCAATTCGCAGCTGGCGTTTTCCGCCCGGTAGCCGTGAGGTCATTTTCGATGTCTTCAAGATCGAGCTTTCGCGTGATGGACGACTTAGCATTATCTCTTCTGCCAGCTCGGAGGAACTTACGAGACAGGCTCAGGCACGATAGCACGGTAGGTATCTCGTGCGATAATCAGCTCTTCATTGGTCGGAATAACCCACGCAGCGAGTTTGCTTGAGTCTGTGGAAATTCGTCCCTCTTTACCGCCGACCATTTCGCGGTTTTTCTCTTCGTCTAACTCTAAGCCAAAGCACTGCAGATTTGTGCAGATTTTGGCACGAATGTAGTCGGAGTTTTCGCCAATTCCACCCGTGAAGGTAATCGCTTGTGCCCCACCAAGCACGGCTAAGTATGCGCCAATGTATTTCTTTACGCGGTAGCAATAGATGTCGATTGCCAGTTTTGCACGTCGGTCATCATTTTCCAGTGCTTCAGCAATCAGGTCGCGCATATCGTTGGTCAGGCCTGAAATGCCGAGCAGTCCTGACTGACGATTGAGCAGCGCATCGACGGCGTCAGAGGAGTAGTTTTCTTTGTGCTCCAAGTAGTTGATAATCGCAGGGTCAATATCGCCGGAGCGCGTGCCCATCACCAAACCTTCCAGAGGCGTCATACCCATTGAAGTATCGACGGAGCAGCCACCCCGAATCGCACAGGCAGAACTGCCATTGCCTAAATGCAGCGAGATGATTTGCACCGCACTCCGCTCAATGCCGACCAGCGTGCGATAGCGAAAACTCACATACCGATGTGAAATGCCGTGAAAGCCGTAGCGTCGAATTTTGTGCCGCCGATAGAATTGGTAGGGAATGGCATAGAGATACGCCACCTCAGGCATTGTGTGATGAAACGCTGTATCAAACACCGCCACTTGCGGCACGCAGTTGCCAAAGAGCTGGCGCGCGGCATAAATCCCCTTGAGGTTCTGAGGATTGTGCAGTGGCGCCAGTTCAATGCAGTCCTCAATTTTTGCAACCACTTGGTCATCAATCACTACGGCAGTGGTGAGTTTTTCGCCGCCGTGCACGACACGGTGCCCCACAGCGTGGATGTCAGCTTGTGAAGCAATGCCCTCCAAGCTTACTTCGCCTGAAGTGAGCCACTGCAAAATGCGCGCAATCGCCGCTTGATGGTCACGAATTGGGGCTGCGGAGCGAATGAGCTTATCGGGCTTGCCTTTTGTATATGTCCGAAACGTTAGCAATGCCTCCGACCCAATGCGCTCAATCACGCCTGACGCAATTGGGTAATCGGTATTGGTATGAATCATCTCCCAATCGGTGCAGAAGACCTGAAACTTGATGCTTGAACTGCCACAATTTAGCACGAGAATGTTCATACTGACGCTTGCAGAGATGGTTCAGGGCACAATGACTCAGGCACTTTGACTTTCAGCAGGCAGGCGGCGAATGGTCATCGTAATCGGCACAATCGGGTTGTCTCGGGCATCTTTTTCTACCTTTGAAATGGCATCGACCACGTCCATTCCACGAATCACCTTGCCGAAGACAGTGTAGCCCGCCCGAACGGGGTCGTCCAAGAAAAGATTATCTCGCACATTGATGTAGAACTGGCTTCCTGATGAGGCCTTTTGAGGATTGTTATCGCGTGCAGCCGCCACAGTGCCGCGCTTGTTTGGGTGTTTAATTTCAGCCGGAATGCGGTAGTTTGGACCGCCTGTGCCGTGAAGGGCGCGCTTGCTTTCATCACGTGAGAGCGGGTCGCCGCCCTGAATGACAAAATCCTTGATTACACGATGAAACCGCAGACCGTCGTAATACTTTTCCTCCACTAGTCTGGCAAAGTTATCACGGTGCAGCGGCGTGTCATCAAACAGCTCAATAGTGATGTCGCCCAGTGTGGTCGCAATCAAAAACTGCAGAGGCATTGGTGTCTGTTGTTAGGTTAGAAAAATGGTGCGCTCTAAGCGCTCCTACTTCTCGCCAAGTGGGCGGATTTTGAGCCAGATCCGCTCATATGGCACATTACGACCGTCGCGCGCCACTTTGGCAATTTTATCCACGGTTTCCATTCCCTCAATGACGCGCCCAAAGACGGTATAACTGCCATCGTAGAAGCGATTGTCGTTGAGGTTAATATAAAACTGTGTAGCCGAAGATGCACGCTCAGGATTTTCTTTGTCATCCTTACGCGCCGCCGCTACAGTGCCACGAAAGTGAGAGTGCTTAATTTCTGCTGGAATGGTCGTGCGGTCTAAGGAATCCAGTGCAGGATTAGGCGTAGAGCGAAATTGCGGGTCACCTGCTTGAACAATTAGTTCAGGCACCACCCGATGAAACACAAGGTCGTCGTAATACCCTGCTTGAACCAGCTTGATAAAATTCTGCTTGTGCAAAGGTGTATCGTCAAACAGCGCAATCAGAAACTCACCTTTTGGGGTCTCGACCAGAAACTTTGTTTGCAGTGAGGCAGCAAGTGAATCTGAATACGCTGTTCCAACTCGACCTTGCTTTACGCACCCTGCGCAAGATAGCACCCCACACAGTACTGCAATCCAAGCAAGGCGAGTCATCTCTTGGAGAAAGTTACATTTTCAGTCGCGCAATTGCTTTTTCCGCATCACGGCTATGCGTGGAAAGCGGGAATTGCTTGCGCACATACTCAAAGATTTCCAGCGCCTCTTTCTTTTCTCCAGCCAGCTCAAAGGCACGCCCTGCATCCATTAGGTAAAATGCTTCAAAGGCTTGATTTTGCGCCGCCGCAGCCGCTTTACGATAGAGTTCGCCTGCCTGCTTATACTGCTGTTTTTGCTCATAGCAAGCGGCCTCTCCTGCCAGAGCTGCAGCAGCCAACACTTCCGAGCGAGAGGAAATGTTCTTGTACAGCGCCAGTGCCGAGTCAATTGAATTGCGCTGGTAGAGCGCGTTGGCAAGGTAAAACTTAGCTATCTCGCCTGAGGCGGTGCCAGAGTATGTTTCGACAAACTTTTGCAAGCCCATTTGCGTGCTATCCCCCAAAATAGCCGCCTCGAGATTACCATCTTTGTAGACCTGCGCGACCTTTGCCAGCTTCGCAGTAGCCTCCACCTCGAGCTGCGCTTTGCGATAGTTCCAGAACAGCAGTCCAGCGACCAGTAGCACCACGCCTGCTCCGATGCCCACTACCAGCGATGTGTTCTTTTCATAGAATGCGACTAACTGATAGTACCATGCCTCCAACTGCACCAAGTCGCCCGTACTTTTCTTTGACGCTGGCGATGAAGCAGGTTTCGGTTTTTGCAGTGTGTCTTCTGCCATATTCCCAGAAAAAAATTTGAGCCGCAAATTTAGAAAAGCCATGCCATAACTCAAAAGCGAAAGAGCACGCTCTTGAAGGGCAGTAGTTCTCTGTAGCGCAATAGCATACCGTTTTGACACCGCCCTACTTTCGCCTTAGGTGGTGTGTTTGCAAAAGTCTCTCAAAATGCTCTTTTTTGCCGAGTTTTCGGGTGTAGAGGTCTTTCTTAACAGGGCATTAAAAAATTACAAGTATGCGAACCCTTCGAATCGGTGTAACGCAATGCCACACCACTTCACAATATATCTCGTGGCTTTGCACAGGTGAAAAGTATGGCTACAAGGTGGAGTGCCTTGAACTGCCATACGAGGGTTCTTCTCCTGAGGCACTTTTAGATCAGCACCTCCGCATTTTGGATTCGCTTGATGCAGTTGTTTTTACAGGCGGGCGCGATGTAGAGCCACATCGCTTTGGAATGCGGCTTAGCCCAGAAGAATTAGCCGCACTAAATGTGGTCTCTACCCCTGAGCGTGATGCCGTCGAGTGGCCGCTTGCTGAAGCCTGCCTCGAACGCGGCATACCGATTTTGGGAATTTGCCGTGGTATGCAACTACTTAACGTCGTGATGGGTGGCACATTGGTGCTGGACATTGACACACAAATAGCTAACCCTATTCCGCACAAAAAGCTCGACGACGCTCGCAGCGGTTACCACCCTGTGCGTGCAGAAAAAGACTCCCTGCTCTATGAGCTGGTTGGCGTAACTGAGACGGATTATGTCAGCACGCGCCACCATCAGGCGATCGATCGGATAGGAGACAACTTGCGGGCTGTGGGCTTTTCACCTGATGGACTTGTTGAAGCCTTGGAGTCTACTGATCCCAACCGTTTGATTATGCTGGTGCAATGGCACCCTGAGAGAATGTGGCTCGAGGCGCAGCGAGACCAAAAACCTGAGTATAACAATGCGTTTTCGGAGAATCTGCTGGCTGGCTTTTTAGCTGCTGTAGCTCAGCGCTAAGCCTAAGCGACAATCAGCCGTGAAAGAACAGATTAACCTTTTTCTCCTTGCATTGATGTTTCTGACGCGCGTGCCCGTCGGTCGCTGGGTGCGCTACAGCCCTACATTTTTAGCACAATCAACGCTTTATTTCCCGCTTGTTGGGCTGCTGGTGGGAGCGTTCGGGGCATTGATACTTTGGGCATCTGCACGCTTGCTGCCTGTGCCACAGGCGGTGCTACTTTCAATGTTAGCTACGGTGTTGGCTACGGGCGCTTTTCACGAAGATGGCTTAGCCGATAGCGCGGATGGCTTCGGTGGCGCCTCTGAGCGCACGCGCATCTTGGAAATTATGCGCGATAGCCGTATTGGCACATTTGGCGCTCTTGCTCTGTGGTTTGCGCTGACAGCCAAATTTCTTTTTATCTCCGAACTTGCATCGCAGTCTATTCAGACTGCTATGCTTGCAATGGTCGTGGCACACACAGCAGGACGTTGGTCCAGCCTGTGGCTTATTCGGCGCTTGGAGTATGTTCGAACTGAGTCAGCCACCGCAAAACCCTTTGCAGGCAGCGTTACGCCTTCTCGCTTCTGGCTGGCTACAGCCATTTTCGGTTTTGCCACGCTGCTTTGCTTTGCAGCCACGGGACTTTTCCTGCTTACCACAGCGATTTTCGTGAGCTACCTTGCCGAACGCTTTTTGCATCAACGCATTGGTGGCATTACGGGCGATACGCTCGGCGCCGTCAATCAGGTTACAGAAATATCACTATATTTCAGCCTTGAAGCTCTGATGCGACTTCAAACCTCGCTGCTCAATGGAACTTTTCTTGGTGCGCCACACTGAAACAGAACAAAACGGAGAAGCTCGCTGCATTGGTCAAACTGATGTGCCACTTTCGGAGGCTGGCAAACAGCACATTCATCTGGTTTCGGCACGCTTGGTTGCCCTAAAGCCAGAGTGCGTTATCACCAGCGATATGGAACGCTGCATTGCACTGGCACAATCGATTGCCTCACAGTTAGGGCTTGAGCCTGAACTTTCTCGTGCATGGCGAGAAGTAAATTTCGGTCAATGGGAAAATCGCTCTTGGGACGATATCGAGCGACGTGATAGCATTGCGTTCCAAGCGTGGATGAACGACTTTGTGCGCGTGACACCCCCCGACGGAGAGTCATTTCAATCGCTACACTATCGCATCAGCTTGCAGATGGATTTGTTGCTCCAGCGTCCAGAGGAACGCTTTGTTGTCGTCACGCACGCCGGCCCAATTCGTGCAGCACTGTGCTATGCTATTGGGCTACCGCTTCAGCGCGCCTTCTCAATTGATGTGGCGTTTGGCGGCATTGTGCATCTCCAGCACCAAAACGGACAGTGGTCGCTTCACGGTCTTAACAACTGACGCAAATGCCTTTCGCACATTTCGCCCTTTGGCTTCGAACTTGCATAGCGGTAGGACTTGGCGCACTTCTCACGCTTTCTTGCCAAAGACAGCCTGAGCGCGCACGCTCTGCTGAAAAACCGATTGTAGTGGCACTGGCTAACGACTTAGACCACCTAAACCCCCTACTCATTCAGCTCTCCATTTCGCGTGAGGTTTGTATTCAGGTTTTCCCAAAGCTGGTGCAAGCTGAGTTTGATGAGACCGCTGGCACTGTGCGCTATTTGCCTTGCCTTGCTACTCGCTGGGAATTTTCGCCCGACGGTCGGCAAGCCACTTTTTACCTACGCAGCGATGCTCGCTGGGACGACGGCTATCCGATTACGGCTGCAGACCTGAAGTTCTCGTATCAGCTGTATGCTCACCCTGCTGTGGCTAGCACGCGCCAGCAGTATGTGCAAGACCTTGTGCGCGACGCTCAGGGCAATCTTGACTTTGAACGCGGCGTGCAAACCCCCAACGACACCACCTTGATTTTGACCTTTCAGAAACCGCTTGCCCCAATGATTGTGCTTGACCACTTCTACGACCTCATGCCCGTTGCCAAGCATATCTTTGAGAAAATTGACCCGAAAGAGCTTCGCACCAAAGCAGCTGAGCTACCAATTGTCGGCGGCGGGCCGTTCAAAGTGGAGAAGTGGGAACGCCAAAAGCAATTGGTTTTGGTCTCAAACCCGACTTCAGTCCTGCCGCACCCTGCGAAGGTTCAACGCTTGATTTTTCGCATCATTCCTGAATACACCACGCGTCTCACTGCCTTCAAGGCAGGTGATGTCGATGTCTTGATGTCAGCCGGTGGCATCAGTCCCAAAGACACGCTCGAGGTGCTGCAAAATCCCGCTCTGCACATTTTGCCTGTGCGCTTCCGCAGTTTCGACAGCATTGTTTGGCTCAATATTGACGGCGAGGCGTATCGCACGCGTGGTGAAATTAGACCGAACTTTTTCTTTGGCGACAAGCGCGTGCGGCAAGCGATGACCTACGGCATCAATCGCCAAGCCATTGCCGAAGGCTTTATGGGCAAACATCACGCTACGGTAGTCAACACATCGCTCTCACCTGCTTACTCGAAATTTCTCAATCCCTCGCTGCACCCTTACGACTTCGACCCTGAGAAAGCCAAAGCCCTCTTGGCTGAGGCAGGTTGGACACGCGGCAAATCAGGTCTGCTCGAGAAAGATGGCAAGCCGTTTTCTTTCACGCTGGCATATCCTGCAGGCAATCAACGCCGTGCATATGCTGCCACCATCATTCAACAAAATCTCAAAGACTTAGGCATTGAATGCACCATTTCAGCCGCCGAAGCCGTGGTTTTCAATGAAAATCAAAACCAATGGCGCTACGATGCCGCGCTCTCTGGTCTTTCTGCCGAAACTTTGCCTTTTCAGCTTACGATTTGGAGCTCAGATTTTAAGAATACGCCTTTTAACTCTGCCTGCTTTCAGAATGCGCGTCTGGACAGTCTCTGCCAGCGCCTGACTGAACCCCTCCCGCCTGACCTCGAGCGTCAGTACTGGTATGAATACCAAGCTATTTTGCACGACCATCAACCGCGCACCTTCCTTTACTACTACGATGAGCTGCAAGGCTTCAATAAGCGCATTCAGAATGTCAAAGTCAGTATGCTGGCGGTCCTTATCAATGCGCACGAATGGACACTTGCCGCACTGCAGTAGCACGTCTTACCTTGCATCGCTTAGTGCGCTCCCATAGCGATTGCTAAAACAGTGCTTCAACAACTTGCTTCGCAATTCGCCTCGCAAAGTTGTATCTTCACTTTTTCAAGCAAACCCTTTGCAAACTTGGAACACTTGCTTCAAGAACTCAATCCAGCGCAGCGCAAAGCCGTCGAGACGACCGACGGTCCTGTGATAATTATCGCAGGGGCGGGCAGCGGAAAAACGCGTGTGATCACTTACCGAACTGCGTATCTCATTGGGGTGCGGCAAGTTGCGCCACCGCAGATTTTAGCCCTGACCTTTACCAATCGCGCTGCGAATGAAATGAAAGAGCGCATTCGCACCCTGCTGGGTGAGACCGCCACGCAAGGGCTTTGGATTGGCACGTTTCACTCTAATTTTGCGCGTCTCTTGCGTCAGCATGCGCCCGCCTTAGGGTTTAGCACCAACTTTTCCATTTATGACACCGAAGACACTCAGCGCCTCATCAAAGAAATAATGGGTGAGTTAGGGATTAGCCTGCAAATGCTTTCGCCTCAGCAGGTGCAAGCACGCATTAGCGCTGCAAAAAATCGCTTTGTTTTGCCTCACGAATACTTGGAAAAATCCACTCGTTTTGACTTTTTCGAAGAGCACATCGCTCGCATCTATACGCGCTACAGCGAGCGACTTCAGCGCAACAACGCTCTTGACTTTGACGATTTGCTTATCAAGCCGATTGAGCTTTTCTTGCAAAAACCCGCTCTGCTGGAACACTATCAGCAGCGATTTCGCTACCTGATGATTGATGAGTATCAAGATACCAATCGGGCGCAGTATCTGGTCTCTAAGATGCTGGCTGCGCAGCATCGCAATATCTGTGTGGTCGGTGATGATGCGCAATCCATTTACTCGTGGCGTGGGGCAGACATTTCCAACATTTTGGACTTTGAGCGCGACTATCCTGATGCGACCGTCGTGCGTCTTGAAGAAAATTATCGCAGCACCCAAGTTATTCTTGACGCGGCTAATTCGGTTATTCGTCATAATCGCCATCAGCTCGAGAAGCAGCTTTTTACGCGCAATCCGCGCGGTGAGCTGATTTCGTTGCTGGTGAGCGAAAATGAACGCCACGAAGCTGACAAAGTTGCTCAGGCTATTCGCCAGCTAAAACTAACGCGTGGCGTCGCAAACAAAGATATTGCAGTCTTTTATCGCACCAATGCACAATCCCGCGTCTTGGAAGATGCGCTGCGCGCAAATGGAATTCCGTATCAAGTCTTTGGCAGCGTCTCGTTCTACAAGCGTAAGGAAATCAAAGATGTGGTGTCGTATTTGCGGTTTCTGCTCAACGAGCGTGATGAAGAATCCCTGCTCCGCATTATCAACTTTCCAGCACGCGGTATTGGTGAAAGTAGTGTGCAAAAGTTGCGAGACATCGCTCAAGCCGAGCACCTTTCACTCTACGAGGTAATTTGCCGCGCTCCTTTCTGGACTGACCTGCCTGCCCGACTGCTTACTGCACTTAGCGATTTCCGCATGCTCATTGAGTCGCTTAGAGAGACTGCGGCAGCGCAAAATGCCTTTGAGACCGTGAGCGAACTTTATCAAAAAACCCGTCTCCTTGAATTGCTGAAAGAAGAGGGTACGGCAGAAGCCAACACTCGCTATGACAACCTGCAAGAATTTCTCTCTCTTGCCCGCATTTTCTCGGAGCAAAGTGAGGATAATTCGCTGCGCGCCTTCCTGCAAAACATTGCTCTCGTCAGTGAGCTGGAAGAAAAAGACGATAGCGACAACAAGGTGTCGCTGATGACTATTCACATGGCAAAAGGCTTGGAGTTTCCGATTGTCTTCATTACTGGCTTGGAAGAGAAGCTCTTTCCGCTCTCGTCCGATGAGCTACGGGATTTGGAGGAAGAACGCAGGTTGTTTTATGTTGCTATTACCCGCGCGCAGCAGAAGCTATATATCAGCTACGCCAAGTCGCGCTATCGTTTTGGAGCGCCACAACCTTCGCTGAAATCTCGCTTTATTGATGAACTGGATGGTGACCTTGTGCAAACTGAAGGCGGGCATTTACTTTCTGAGCTGCGCGCAGCTGAAAAAGAGCGCACTCGCATCCAGCGCGACGAATACAGCCAGTTAGATGAATCAGACTTTGCTGCCCCCGCTCCCTTTCGCCCCAAGTCAGAAAAGTCCAAGCTCTCTTCGCCCTCTGTGTCCTCAATGCCGCAGCTTTCTGTGGGTATGAAGGTTCAGCACAAAATGTTTGGTGTCGGCAAGGTGATTGCACTGCAAGGCAGTGGCGAAGATGCGAAGGTGAAGGTGTTTTTCAGAACGGCTGGTGAAAAAACGCTTGTCGTGAAGTTTGCAAACTTAACAGTGTTGAACTAGGCCTACGGTTTGCCCAGCTCCGTGTCCAGAATTGAAAAGCCTACCACGATGCCTTTTGCCGTATGCACCAGCACATTGCCGTCTGCCTCGCCAATCTCCTCTACAAACAGACTATCATCCGCCTCTTGCTCGCAGTCAAACACCACATGGAGAATACGCTCTTCGCTATCGTAGAGAAAGTCAAAATCGTGAAATTGAAATTGCCTTAGCATAGGAATTGAGCGAATCACGCTACGGATTTTTTCCTCGATTGGCTGGTCGGGCATAGTGTGAGCTATTCGAATTGAGCAAGCATTCGGAGGTCGTTTTCGAAGAGCAGTCGAATATCATCGATTTTGTAGCGCAGCAGCGTCGTGCGTTCAATGCCCATTCCCCATGCATAGCCTGAATAGACGGCTGGGTCAATGTTACAGTTGCGTAGCACATTTGGATGCACCATTCCACAGCCCATAATTTCCAGCCAGCCTGAGTATTTGCAGACCCGGCAGCCTTTGCCGCCACACAGGTAGCAGGTTATATCGACTTCTGCTGATGGTTCAGTAAAAGGAAAGAAGCTCGGACGGAAGCGCAATTTGACCTCGCTGCCGAACATCTGTTTGGCGAAAGAATAGATTGTCGCCTTGAAGTCCGCAAAGGTAACTCCCTTATCAACGTAGAGTCCTTCCAGCTGATGAAACACGCAGTAGCTGCGAGCGCTGATTGCTTCGTTGCGATACACTTTTCCTGGTGCAATGATGCGAATAGGCGGTTTTTGCGAGAGCATCGTGCGGATTTGCACTGGCGAGGTATGGGTGCGCAAGACCACATCGCCTTCGGGCGCGCCCTTGCGCAGAAAGAAGGTATCCTGCATATCGCGTGCAGGGTGGTCGTCCGGGAAATTAAGCAGCGTGAAATTGTAGTCATCGCGCTCAATTTCTGGTCCGACCACTTCTGTAAAGCCCATTTTGAAGAAAATCTCTTTCATTTCACGCAGCACCTTCTGGACGGGGTGTTCAGCACCTAAAAAGCGCGGTCGCCCTGGCAGAGTTAGGTCAAGGGGTCGCTCTTCTTCTTGGGTCTGGGCTTCCAGAGCTGCTTTGGCGTTCTCATATTTTTGCTCTGCTGCTGCTTTTAGGTCGTTGAGCAACTTGCCTACTTGGGGCTTTTGCTCTTTTGGAACAGCTTTCAGGCGCTCGAATAGCTCAGCTATTTTGCCTTTGCGGACAAGAAACCGCAGCCGATAGGCTTCCAGCGTTGCCTTATCGTGAATTTCAAATGCTGCGGTTTCTTTGCGCACGTGCTCAATAGCGTTGAAAATGTCGGTATCTACCCGTGCTATCTCGTCCATTGCTCCACAAGCCATTTTGTTAGGCTAGTGTTTTGTTAGGCTAGTGCTGCCTTGACCACTGCTTCAAACGCTACTGGGTCTTTGACCGCCATTTCTGCCAGTGCCTTACGGTTGATTTCAATATTTTTTTTGTTCATTGCCGCAATAAGGCGCGAATACGTCGTGCCGTGTAAGCGTGCCGCTGCGTTAATGCGCGCAATCCAGAGCTTTCGGAAGTTACGCTTCTTGACTTTGCGGTCACGATACTGATACTGCGCAGCTTTATCGACTGCGTGCTTTGCGATGGTCAAGATGTTTTTTCGCTTGCCCCAGTATCCTTTGGCACGTTTCAAAATGCGCTTTCGTCGTGCCCGTGAAGCAACAGCATTTTTGGCTCTTGGCATACGATTGTGTCATTTATGGGTTATGGAAATCATATCGTGAGCATTCGCTGAACGGTATCCTGCATAGCAGGAGACACCAACTTGTCTTTTTCTAAGCGACGCTTTCGCTTTGTGGATTTCTGAGACAGGTTATGGCGCTTGCCTGTTTGCTTGCGCATAATTTTACCTGTCCCTGTAACCTTGAACCGCTTTTTCGCCGAGCGATGTCTTTTTACTTTTGGCATAACTTGCTTTGTTGAGTTTAAGAAGATTGCGAAGCTGTGTTTTCTGAACTTTGCTCCAAGCGCTTTTGCTGCGCTTCTTGCATTTTGCGCTGCCGCTCTTGCTTTTCAGCTTCTAAGAGGCGCTGCTGCTCTTCACGTTCTTTTTGCAGCTTGCGTTCTAAGGCTTCCACTTTTGCTTTGTCGGGCACATAGAAAATGTAGAGATTTTTGCCTTCGAGCTTCGGTGGCCCTTCAGGTCTGCCCACTACGCTTAGTCGCTCCGTGAGTCGGTCGAGCAACTGATAACCTTGCTCTTTGTAGACGATAGCCCGACCGAGAAACACCACGGTGGCACGCACTTTGTCGCCCTTACGCAAAAATTCTTCGGCATGTTTTGCCTTGAAGTCAAAGTCGTGCTTGTCAGTATTTGGGTGAAAGCGCACCTCTTTGAGTTCTGACGTCTTGGTCTTTTTCTTAGCTTCTTTCTCTTTCTTTTCTTGCTCGTAAAGGAACTTGCCGTAATCAGCTAAGCGACACACGGGTGGCTGGGCATTCGGCTGGATTTCTATCAAATCCACGCCTAGTCGGCGTGCCTCACGAAGTGCATCAGCTGTCTTCATCACCTTTTGCTCGCCTTCTGGGAACAGGACACGCACCTCTGGCACGCGAATGTCTTCATTAATCCGATACGCTCGTTTATTTTCTCTCATTCGTTTTGGAAGACAGGTTTCAAGTTACTCGATTTCCGTCATTGGCATCTCAGGCGAGCGCGGATTCGGATACACGCCCAAACTGCGCGGCTCTACGATTAAATCCAGCGTCTCCATCACCACCGCGCC
>JANWWA010000023.1 GCA_025056565.1 Chloroherpetonaceae bacterium
AAATGTCAGCCTAACATAAAAGAAGCGCGTTGCAGTATCATACCAGTTGGGCGCAATAGCGACGAGATGTGGGAAATTTTTAGAATAGTAACCAGTCGATGCAAAAAGAATGATGTAATCTCCGTTGACATTACACAAGGTTTGCGCTACCAGAGCGCATTTTTGTTGTTAGCGGTTGTGATGCTTAGAACGATAAAGAGCGTCGAAGTAGATAGCGTATTCTATGGAGCCTTCGAGTTAAAAGACGACGCGGGCGCTCCTATTCTTGACCTCAAACCTCTTGTTGAAATTTTGGATTGGACGCTCGCCACAAACGATTTTCAGTCATACTCCAACACCAAAAAAATCAATGAGCTTTTAGCTGGTGATACATTCAAATCACATAGAGACGCATTCAGCGCATTTTCAACCGCTCTTCAAATAAATGCGCTTGATAGAGTCGTGTCTGAGGCGAACAGAATCCGAAGCTTGATGCAACAAGAACAAATTAAGACACGCCTTCCAATTCCCGCAACGCTTTTACTCCCTGATATACTTGAACTTCCATCGCGGCTAACTCGAAACCCTGAGGATTGGGAAAATTATCTCACCATTGCCCGATGGCAATTTGAGCATGAGCAAATTGGGCTATCGGTTCTATCTACTTGGGAAGCTCTTATCAATCGCGCCGCTTCTATTCTCCATATTCACGACTATGCATCAAACTATAAAGCATACATTGAACTTTCAAAAATAGTAAGAGCCAAAGATAACTACGCACAACATCTTTCAGAGATAAATAAACTTACGAGAAAGGCAGATACGCTGAATGAGTATCGAAAGGCGATTGCGCATGCTGATGGAGTCAGAGTTGGTCTTGAAAAACTTGAACTTCCATCGCGGCTAACTCGAAACCCTGAGGATTGGGAAAATTATCTCACCATTGCCCGATGGCAATTTGAGCATGAGCAAATTGGGCTATCGGTTCTATCTACTTGGGAAGCTCTTATCAATCGCGCCGCTTCTATTCTCCATATTCACGACTATGCATCAAACTATAAAGCATACATTGAACTTTCAAAAATAGTAAGAGCCAAAGATAATTACGCACAACATCTTTCAGAGATAAATGAACTTACGAGAAAGGCAGATACGCTGAATGACTATCGAAATGCAATCGCGCATGCTGATGGAGTCAGAGTTGGTCTTGAAAATTTTAGGGCAGAATTCAGAAAACTTCTCGGCTACTTCGAACAGGAATTACAAAAAGAAGCTATCAAGACGGCGCTTGGTAAAGAAGTGATTAGACAGATTTTTCAGCAAAACTTGCAGAAGTCTGACTCTACCACTAAATCCTAAACCCTTCATAACTTTCTTCGCCGAGCAAGCGCTTGATCAAGCGGTAGCGCTCTAAGCGAATCAGGCGGCGGTATGAAACTTGCCGTTCCAATGAGCGATGTTTTATCGTCGTGCGCAACCGTTCCTCAAAATCTTTGACGAAGACTTTTCGTCCTGCGTCGTTCAGGTGCGTGAATTTAGCCCATTAGTAAAGTGTTTTTCCTGAATTTCTCTCGTATTGACGAGCTTAAAAATTGCTCTATCCACGAATATCGGCTTGAAGATTTCCGCCAAATCCAACGCCAGCGAGAATCGCCGTTCTGAGGGTTCATGCAAGTAAGAAATTGTGGGGCTAAGTTGCGTGCGATAAATTTCCGTCAGACATGCCGAATAACAGAGCGCATTGCCAAATGAAATCAGCGCATTGATAGCGTTGTTTGGCGGATCTTTTACGCGCTCACGAAACTGAAATGCAGGCTCTTTGGACTTGATTAAGTATTGCCAAGCGTCGTAATACCTTTTCCGAACATTCCCCTCTATGCCCATCAAGGTTTGAATGTCTCCTGCCGCTGGAATTTCTTTCATCCATTCTTCTATCTCTGTAATCGCCGCTTGCAAAGCCTCTTGCACTTCTTTGCTCTCTGCGCGCGACTCAACTGAGTAATATCGCAAGTTTTTTGTAATGTTGAAACACGCTGCCGAGACAATCTCCCGCGCAATCTTCAATCGCTTCTTCTCCGACGTATAGTGCTGAACTTGACTCACCAGCAACATACCCGATACCAAATACTCTCTCGGATAATACGTGCCCGAATAAAACCCGTAGTGGTTGAAAATGTGCATCGGAATTTTGTGCTGCGCAAGAAAGTTCAAAAACCGAGCGTTGAAACTCACTTCGCCAAACACATAAAACGCATCAATGTTCGCTATTGGCAACGCTTTGCGGTTCGGGTGATTCGGCAATTCTTCCACGTCTAATTCCAATGAAATTTCTTCTTCATCTCTTTCCACAGGCGGAGCATTTTCAATCGTCTTTTCCGTTTGGTCTTGCGCAGGAAGAAAGAAAATCGTGTTATCCTTGCGTTTCAGCGTTCCGTTGGAGAAAATATAGAATGCTTGCTTGCTGGGTATGCTCTCCGACATTCTTTGAAGTGTTTTAGTTTATCTTCAAAAATCCCGCACTTCGTCATTTCCCCTCTGCACTGTCTTGCCGCCTTGCTATGCCAACGGTAACCTCGCTTGCTTTGAGAGCAAGCGGCTGGCGTTGCAACATCTAAGCATATATCAAGGCAGGAAGCCGAGATGTTAAACGATTACGACTTCGGCTTTGTTTCCTCAGTGCAACTTCACACCTCTCGTTATGTACTACATTGCCGTCTATGATGTCAATCAAAAGCGCGTGGGCAAAATGCTCAAACTCTTTCGCCGCTACCTTAACCATGTGCAAAACTCCGTCTTTGAAGGAGAGCTGAAAGACTCTGACTTTCTTCGCCTCAAAGCCGAAGCGCAGGCTCTGATGAATGAAACCGAAGATTCTCTTATTTTCTACATGCTCAATGGCAAATACCTTGAACGCGAAACGCTAGGCGTGCAAAAGAACGAACCTACCAACTTTATCTGATATGGCACACCTCACTGGCACAAAAATCAACTACTACTTCGTCTGCAAGCGGAAACTTTGGCTCTTCTCAAACCAAATTGAAATGGAACAAGAGTCTGACCTCGTTGCGCAAGGCAAGCTTATTAGCGAAACCACCTACCCCGATAAATGCCACGAACTTGACATCGATGGCGTGATGGTGCTTGACTTTGCCGACCTCCAATCAGGCGTTATTCACGAAATTAAAAAATCCGACAAAATGGAAGAAGCTCATCTCTGGCAAGTCAAGTTCTACCTTTGGCATCTGAAATCCAAAGGTCTCAACGGGCTGCGTGGTGAGTTAGATTACCCTAAGCTTAAACGCCGCGTGAGTGTTACCCTGACCGAGAACGATTGTCAGGCACTGGAGCGCATCGCAGCAGACATTGCTGCGTTAGAACGCCAAGCTACTCCCCCGCCTAAGATTGAAAAGAAGTTCTGCAAACACTGTGCTTACTTTGAGCTTTGCTGGGCGTAGTCGTCGTCGGGCAGGCTATGCAAGCCCAGCGACCGCAGGCTTACCCTCGCTTTTTAGAGCCTTTCACAGCCTAAAAACAGCGATTTTGAGCGAAATTCGCGTGTCGTCGGGGGTCAGGGGTTTATCGGCTATCGGAGGCTGACGACAAAAGGGGTTGACTTTTGCCGCCCAAATGTGTATATTTGCGACAAAATCCTCGCTTCCGTGGCGGATTCTAATTGCACCAATGTGGGATTGAAATTTTCTTTCAACAAAAAAAATGATAAAAAAAGAATATATTCTAATTGCACCAATGTGGGATTGAAATATAATACGCTTTTCCGTTCTTTGGAGAGCAACCGCCCATTCTAATTGCACCAATGTGGGATTGAAATTTTTCTAATTAGTTGAATAATCTTGCACACTTCCTCATTCTAATTGCACCAATGTGGGATTGAAATTTTTCTGGAGAGCAACCGCCCATAAATAAGGGCGGTTATTCTAATTGCACCAATGTGGGATTGAAATGCTTCCTAATGCATACATCAGCGTTGAATCTTTAAAATTCTAATTGCACCAATGTGGGATTGAAATCGAAACGAAAAGTGTGGGATTTTCTCACAGTCCCATATTCTAATTGCACCAATGTGGGATTGAAATCTCAGAATGATTTGATCCATGGGTTTTCAGAAACTGATTCTAATTGCACCAATGTGGGATTGAAATAGGATGAAGTCATAGGACGTGGTCAGAACGGGGAGTTCATTCTAATTGCACCAATGTGGGATTGAAATCCTCCACCACTTTCCTCTACCTCGCCTACCCTCAAATTCTAATTGCACCAATGTGGGATTGAAATATTCTATGTGTTGCTCGGAGACGGCTATTTTTATTAATTCTAATTGCACCAATGTGGGATTGAAATTCTAAACAGTAAAAACGACGAAGCTGATATTGATAAATTCTAATTGCACCAATGTGGGATTGAAATGAAGCAGCCATAATTCAAAAAGAGCAGCCAGTTCGATTCTAATTGCACCAATGTGGGATTGAAATTCAGGCTGTGGTTCTTCAACCACAATCCTTTTGGTAATTCTAATTGCACCAATGTGGGATTGAAATCAACCCTTTTGGTATGCGAGAAAATGAATACTGCCCTATTCTAATTGCACCAATGTGGGATTGAAATGCGGTTTTCTGCTCAGTTTATTTTTTTATACGCAAAATTCTAATTGCACCAATGTGGGATTGAAATAGCTGAAGCGACACTCTGCCATGGGGCACGTATCGCTTATTCTAATTGCACCAATGTGGGATTGAAATCATGAACAGTTTTGCGTTAAAGTCTTGCATTCACTGAATTCTAATTGCACCAATGTGGGATTGAAATGTGCCCGCTGCCCCCCGCAGGAACGCTCCCCTGAGATTCTAATTGCACCAATGTGGGATTGAAATGCGAGAGCCTTTGCGGCGTCTTGTTGCGCCGAAGTAATTCTAATTGCACCAATGTGGGATTGAAATCACATACTGTTTCTCAAAAACCGAAAAGAGAGACGAATTCTAATTGCACCAATGTGGGATTGAAATGTTCATAACAAAGACGCGCGAAGCTCACGAGGCGCTGATTCTAATTGCACCAATGTGGGATTGAAATGTAAAGCCCCCGATGAAGGACTAGACTTTATGCAAAAATTCTAATTGCACCAATGTGGGATTGAAATACTAGTGAAAACAGTGTTGTCTTGTTATTTCTGGGGATTCTAATTGCACCAATGTGGGATTGAAATTAGGTCGGATGTTGCTGACGGTGCGGTCAGTGTTCATTCTAATTGCACCAATGTGGGATTGAAATTTTGCTTCTGGTGCGCGGAACGCCAAACCAATTTCATTCTAATTGCACCAATGTGGGATTGAAATGTCAGCAGCGCCTTGGAGAAGTAGAATTTCACCCCTTATTCTAATTGCACCAATGTGGGATTGAAATGGGCCACTGACGCCTCTTGCGTCCACTTCAATTGCCATTCTAATTGCACCAATGTGGGATTGAAATCACTGCCCAGCGGCGCTGCCTATTTTAGCTTCCTGATTCTAATTGCACCAATGTGGGATTGAAATTCTATATACTCTGTAAATCGTTCATGGGGTAGTCCATGTATTCTAATTGCACCAATGTGGGATTGAAATTTCTCTTACTTTTTCAATAAGCAACGAGAACGTATTCATTCTAATTGCACCAATGTGGGATTGAAATAAACGCTCGGAGGGACTGACGCGAGACAGTGCTTCAATTCTAATTGCACCAATGTGGGATTGAAATTCGTTGTTTGTTATAACAACGGGGACATTGAGCTTGATTCTAATTGCACCAATGTGGGATTGAAATTAAGATCCCTCTCAAAGATTTTCACCTTGAACCGCATTCTAATTGCACCAATGTGGGATTGAAATTTGCAACACACGCTCAAAACTACTTGCCGTAACATCAATTCTAATTGCACCAATGTGGGATTGAAATCTCTCCGAGAGAGGGACATTTTCATAAGTGTTTTTGAAATTCTAATTGCACCAATGTGGGATTGAAATCAAACTGATTCCTGCGTGCGTTCTGCTTTATGAGCGCAATTCTAATTGCACCAATGTGGGATTGAAATTGGAATGTTCCTCACATACTATTTCTCAAAAACCGAAATTCTAATTGCACCAATGTGGGATTGAAATGCGACAGAAAGATTGGGCACATCGCTGAACTCTGAGAGAATTCTAATTGCACCAATGTGGGATTGAAATTCGGTTTGACGCCGTGCGAAAGTTTTTGGATTGGTCTATTCTAATTGCACCAATGTGGGATTGAAATGCGCGCTATTTGCCCGTGCTGCGTCAAATCGTGCGCATTCTAATTGCACCAATGTGGGATTGAAATAGGGCTGTCTCTTCATTTTATTCTAATTGCACCAATGATTCTAATTGCACCAATGTGGGATTGAAATGCGAAAACAATTGCGCGGGCTGCCCACATTGCGCATTCTAATTGCACCAATGTGGGATTGAAATTTTGACCTATAAGGAAAGACCCTCCTTTAAAGAGGATTCTAATTGCACCAATGTGGGATTGAAATCTCGTCGTCACCCTCGGTGATTTCATAGGCAAGGTCCATTCTAATTGCACCAATGTGGGATTGAAATGACGCTTAGAAACAAAAGTGCATCTGCTCGGAGTGCTATTCTAATTGCACCAATGTGGGATTGAAATTGCGCTGCGGCGTCAGTTGCGCGATGTGGGTGATAATTCTAATTGCACCAATGTGGGATTGAAATGACGCCACGCCAGCGTCGTTTCCTACTACCAATTCTAATTCTAATTGCACCAATGTGGGATTGAAATTGAGTTCATCGGTTTTTGCGTCGATATCGGACATGTATTCTAATTGCACCAATGTGGGATTGAAATATGCTTTCTTTGTCCTTTTCAGTTAATTCAATGACAATTCTAATTGCACCAATGTGGGATTGAAATCTTAAACAGCACATGAACGGCAAAAAGTGTGAAATGATTCTAATTGCACCAATGTGGGATTGAAATGTCTTCCCAGTCATCACCTTCGTCAGTATCACCTTCAATTCTAATTGCACCAATGTGGGATTGAAATGACCTACTTGCCCGCAACGCTCGAGAAAATGGGACATTCTAATTGCACCAATGTGGGATTGAAATACGCAACGCCCAGCGCAGCGCCTCACGCCGCTGCAAATTCTAATTGCACCAATGTGGGATTGAAATAATCCGCAAAGTAATTCCTGTCGTAGTATGTCCAGTTATTCTAATTGCACCAATGTGGGATTGAAATTGCAAAGCCTACTCACTTGCAAAGCTCGTTCAACACCATTCTAATTGCACCAATGTGGGATTGAAATCGGGTATTTGCGCGGTTGATAGATGTGGTTACTTCGATTCTAATTGCACCAATGTGGGATTGAAATTCTCCAGAAATAGCCGTCTCCGGGCAGCACATAGAAATTCTAATTGCACCAATGTGGGATTGAAATCTTGCTTGCTTCGACAACGAGCGCGCCGCCGTCGATTCTAATTGCACCAATGTGGGATTGAAATCGCGGTACTTTTTAACTATAGTGATGTATTTCGCATTCTAATTGCACCAATGTGGGATTGAAATCTGGTCTGCGCCAGCGGTCTTTGAAGGCACTCCTGATTCTAATTGCACCAATGTGGGATTGAAATATGGGCAGAAAAAAATTTTTTTATCTAAACAAAAATGAATTCTAATTGCACCAATGTGGGATTGAAATATCAAGGGCTGTTTCTTCGTTTTCAGCCTCTATAATGATTCTAATTGCACCAATGTGGGATTGAAATACGTGCGAACTTCAAAATGGGAAAAATCACATTCTACATTCTAATTGCACCAATGTGGGATTGAAATTGACATGCCCCCTGAAACAGAATCTCTCTATAACTTATTCTAATTGCACCAATGTGGGA
This sequence comes from Chloroherpetonaceae bacterium, assembly GCA_025056565.1. Lineage (NCBI taxonomy): Bacteria > Pseudomonadati > Chlorobiota > Chlorobiia > Chlorobiales > Chloroherpetonaceae > Chloroherpetonaceae bacterium. The sequence goes on from JANWWA010000023.1 coordinate 7,912, forward strand.
TTGAAATGTGCAACCTGCGCGTGTGCCAAGACAGTTGTCTGCGATTCTAATTGCACCAATGTGGGATTGAAATTCTTACTTCATCGGCAATCCTGTCGGAGAAGGGGGATTCTAATTGCACCAATGTGGGATTGAAATGTTTAGGAGAAAATGCGGACTGGAACGAATTAGTGTATTCTAATTGCACCAATGTGGGATTGAAATTTTTTCTACGCTGCTTCCGGCAGCGCGCGGAGAGTGATTCTAATTGCACCAATGTGGGATTGAAATCTTTCGTCTTTTTTTTTGTTGAACCGAGCAGGCGGATTCTAATTGCACCAATGTGGGATTGAAATCGGCCTCGAGCGAGGTCGCAGAGTCAGTGGGTATTTCAAATTCTAATTGCACCAATGTGGGATTGAAATGAAGAAGGCGGCGTCGCTGAAGTGTTTGAAGAGGGATTCTAATTGCACCAATGTGGGATTGAAATTCCATGGAAGACGAGAGGGGCTTGAACTATACCGCAGACTGGAAGAAGATGCGGAACAGGCACGCCTCGGCAAGCCTGCACAATCTAAACAACCTAAACAGGAGGAAGACAATGTCACAAGCGAGAGCGGAAGAATATGGCAATCCCTTCGAAGAGGGGACGAAGGAGTTCTACGAATACTACAGACGGTATCTAGAAGAGATGCGGGAAGTTTGGAAGAAAAGAGAGAGAATCGAAAGCGAGGTGAGGCGGCTGCTGAGAGAGGAGAAGGAATACGAACCGATACGGCATCTGGAATCAGCACTCGTGGTGGGGATGGCGATTTGGAAGCCAATCGGGAAGACATACCAAGTGGCGGTGGAGCAGGAGATAGACAAATCGCGCTTGATGCTGGAAGCCGTGCCGTCGCCACTGGTCGCTCCGAAATCAGAACGAGAACGGAGAATGCGTATCGCACTGCTTCGCTTATCGCTCTGGGAGCGAGTGCTCGAGTTCGCGAAAAGAGAGAATCTTTAATTCAAATTAATTCAAGAACCCCTGCGGTTCGCCTTTAGCTTCATTGGAGTTTGGGTGATGTTTGGGTTAATCGTTGCTATCGGTGTGCATGTGATTGCGACTGTGCTCATTGGTGTTCTCCTGCTCATCCACAGAGAAATATTTAATTGCGCCAGTGTGTGGCTGAAATCTTGACTTTGTCAGGGGTAGGAGCGACGGGGGATCAAGCCCATTCGCTGGGCTTGGAGCAGACGGTGAGGTTATGTAAAAAGCGACAGTGACGAAGCAGTCGGGCGGAGCAGCGCATCAATCACTGCCTGATTTGCTTTGGGGAACGGATACTGCCGAAGCTCATCAGGCGAAACCCAGCGGACTTCCTGACTGCTGCGTGCGAGGGCTTCCCCTGAAAGATATGTGCAATGAAACGCATGCAGCGTAATCTTGAAGTGTGTGTAAGCGTGTTTGACTTCTGCAAATTTCTCGCCGACAGAGACCTCTAAGCTAGTTTCTTCACGAATTTCACGCTGGCAACAACTGGCAAGCGTCTCACCCGACTGGAGCTTGCCGCCCGGGAACTCCCACAAATTGCCTAAAAATCCTTCTGCCTTGCGCCGTGCAATTAACACTTTTCCATCACGATGCACTACACCCACTGCAATGTGGTAATGCGGCGCTTTCGAGCGAGAAGATTTGTAAGGAATCGTGTCAGTCAAGCGATGTTGGAAGGCATAGCAGGCGGTTTGGAGCGGGCAGTGCCCACAGTGAGGGAGCTTTGGCGTGCAAACCGTTGCGCCCAGCTCCATCACGGCTTCATTAAAAATGCCAGCTTGACCTTTCGGCAAAAGCGGTTGAGCCAGCGACTCAATTTTGAGCCGTGTGGCACGCTGGCGAATATCCTCACGAATGCCAAAAAGACGGGAAAAAACTCTTAGAGCATTGCCATCAAGCGCAAGACAATCTTCACCAAAAGCAAGACTGGCGACGCTGGCAGAAGTATAGTCTCCAAAACCTTTCAACCGACGGAGCGCTGCCCGCGTCGTGGGAAGCTGACCACCATATTCCGACAAAATTTGGCGAGCCGCTGCTTGCAAGTGTCTTGCACGAGCATAATACCCCAACCCTTCCCACACCTTCATCAACTCGTTTGAATCTGCTTCAGCAAGCGCCTGAATCGTAGGAAATCGCTCTAAAAAGCGGTGATAATACGGAATCACGGTGGCCACCTGAGTCTGTTGCAGCATGACCTCCGAAACCCAGATGTGGTAGGGATTTTTAGTGCGCCGCCACGGTAAATCTCGCTTAGAACGCTGAAACCAGTCAATTAAACTTTTGCTTATATCAAAGCTCATAAGTTCATTTTTTAAAACAAGTTAAATAATTTAGCTAAAAAAAACTTAGAAGCTCAGAAAGGGTTGAAATGACAAGACAATCTGTACGCATTTTCTTGGTGCGGTCGAGCAAAATCGCATTCATGCCAGCTGCACGCGCACCTAAGACATCAATCGCATAAATGTCGCCGACATAGACACATTCGCTGGGCGAAAGTCCGAGTTTTTCAGCCGCAAGCAGAAAAATTTTCGCATCAGGTTTTTCCACCCCGACATAGTGCGAGTCGAGCACAAATTCAAGGTAAGGACGAAGACCATGCGTGATAGTGAGCGCTTCGGCACGTCCATCAGAGTTAGAAATCATTGCAAGGCGGTATGTAGGCTGCAGGGCTTTGAGAACCGCTTCGGTGTCAGGCAAAAGGTAACGCCAGAGGTTGCTGCGCTGGTGTTCAGCCAGAATCACTTCTTGAACGAAGGTAGAGCGGTCAGGCGAAAGCTAAAAAGGGAGGTCAAGGGCAGTCAGTAGTGTCTCGAAGAAAATCGGCAAGCGGGAAGCATCGGTGGTTTGTTGATGTTGCTGCACAAGCTGGCTCATGGCTTCAGTAGCGCAGGAGACCGCCTGAAAGAAACGCATTTCACTCAGCGCATACTGGTAGCGTTCTTGAAATTGTTCGTAGAAGAAAGGATAGCTGAGATGCAAAAGCGTGCCGCCAAGGTCGAAGAGAATGGCGCGCACATCTTTGGGGTTAAATGGTGTAGCCCGTAACATGGTGTTTGGTAAAATTCTGTTATTGCAATTTACACCCAAAAAACTCAAAGCAAAAATATAAGCACAAAAAGGGAAACGCCGGTAGTTATGACGGCAGGTCTTAGTTGGCAGAGCTTTTCTGTAGCAGGGCGGACAGTTTTAGACGTTTTCACTGAAATAGCGGTCGTGTGTGGGCATCTTTGCGAAGGTAAGTTTGTAGATGTCCCTCTCCTTGCTAAGGAGAGGGGGGTAGGCGAGCGGCTTGATAGCTACACCTGTGGAGTGGGTACTGGTTCAACAGCAGCAGGAGCGGTCGCTCGTGAAGGCAGAGCATCTAAGAAGGGCACGAGCGACGCTTGCTCCTCAGCACTTAGGCGAATAGCTTCAAAAGTGCAGTTCTTTGCCTTGGGGTGCGTGAGCGAAAGCACGGCAAGCTCCGCTACGTCACTGCGGTCAATTACTCCTGTGATGCGGTCGCCAATGTCAAGTTGCAGCTTGTGCTTTAGAGGCTCACCATCTTTCAAGCCGCCCGGACGAATAATTGTGAAGGTGCGTCCATTGGACGAGAAGACTTGCTCTAAATGACGCTCCGCGCGGCGCTTTTGCGAAAGAATTCCGCCGTAGAGATTGAGCGGGTGAAAAGGCTTGGTGGTAGCGATGGAACTAATAAGAATAAAGTGCCTAACGCCCGCATTGGCGGCAGCGTCAATGAGACGAATGGTACCATCCCCGTCAACTTGCACAGGTGAGCTTTCGCCAAAGAGCGAGGTGGCACCTACGGCACAAATCACGGCATCGCAACCACGCACGCAGCGCTGCACAGCCAGTTCATTCTGCAAGCGACCCAGTTCCACTTCAAGGTCACGAAACTCAGCCAGTTTGTCGGCTTTGCGTGCAAAGGCACGTGTCGTGATACCGTAGTGCTGCAGACGGCGAATAACCCAAAGCCCAGTGCGTCCTGTTGCGCCAGCAACCAAGACTTTTCCACGAAACGACATACTGCTGCAAAAAGGTTAAAGGTTACTTCAAGATTACTTCAGAAAAGAGAGCGTAGAGGTATTCTCCCACAGTGAGTAGTGGATAGAATACACCACGCCTGCGTCAACAATACTATGCAGCACCACAATTCCCCAGACATCACGGAAGAAAAAGTAAAGCATTGACCAGCAAATCACTAGCGCGACTTGGAAGGGGAAAAAAAGCTGCTTGAAGATGACCTTATCGGGCGGTAAGTCCGCAATAGAGACGACATGCGGTGGCAAGGCATTAATCCAGAGCACCCCATGAATAAAGCCGCTAAAGACCATAAACATTAAAACACCCCCCATGAAGAGGTAAGGTGCTTTATTTGTAAAGCGCTGCACCAATTTTTCGCCAAATTTGAAAACCGAAAGGAAGATGAAGGTTTCGCAGGCACCGTTGAGAATAGCAAAGATAAAAAAGGTGCTAATATCAAACGGTCGTCCTCCATTGCTGGTGGCGTTGTAATACACATAGATGTTGCCAAGCACTACAACAAGCGAAACAAAAAAGAGAATATTGCGCCGAAAAGCTTGCTGGCGTGTGAGCAAATTGGATTGATTCGGAAAAAGCTCATCGGCAAGGAAAAAAATTGCACAAGCAATGCCAATAGCCCAGTAGGCAAGAATAGCTAAGGTCATATTTTGCAAGCGGTTAAGGTTTAGGAGTTTTTTTAAGAGTTAAGGTTGTTTTGTGCTGCTATAAATCCAATCAGCAATAAAGACGTTGGTTTCGCCGCGCACCTTGCTATTGCGGTTTGAAGCAAAGATGAGCTTTTTGCCATCACGCGAAAAAAAAGGAAAGCCATCGAAGTCGGGGCAGTAGGTGATACGCTCTAATCCTGTGCCGTCTTCGTTAATGAGGTAAAGGTCAAAATTGCGCCCGCGCACCGTGTCGCCCAGATTAGACGAGAAAATAATCTGCCGATTATTAGGGTGAAAGAACGGGGCAAAGTTCGCCTTGCCATTATTCGTAACTTGGCGGCGGTTTTTTCCGTCTGCATCCATGACAAAAATCTCCAACTTGTTAGGGCGAATTAAGCCTTGCTGCAAAAGTTCAAGATAGGACTTAATTTCAGCACTGTCTTTGGGCGAAGAGGCACGAAAGACAATTTTCTTGCCGTCCCACGAGTAAAATGCGCCGCCATCGTAGCCAAGGTGGGAAGTCAGCCGCCGCTGATTTTTGCCGTCAATATCCATTGTGTAAAGCTCAAGGTCGCCATCGCGCGCCGATGTAAAGACAATCTTGTCGCCTGTTGGCGACACCGTTGCTTCAGCATCGTAGCCATCGGTGTCCGTAATGCGGCGCAAGTTTTTTCCGCTTGTATCCGCAAAGAAAATGTCGTAGCCTTTGTAGAGCGCCCACGTGTAGCCTTTGGAAAAGTCTGGTGGTGGCGGGCAGTCAGGACTGGCAAGGTGCGTAGAGGCGTAAAGAATCGTCTTGCCATCAGGCAAAAAATACGAGCACGTGGTGCGACCTTTGCCCGTGCTGACAAGACGCTTGCCAGAGCCGTCAAGATTCATAATGTAGATTTGGTCGCAATCCTGTCCTAACTGCCGAGATTGAAAAATAATCTTCGTTTCGTCAAAGGAAAGATAAGCTTCGGCATTTTCGCCGCCAAACGTCAGCTGGCGTACATTTGCAAGAAATTTTTCCTCACCCTTGTAAAGCAGCGTAACTGAGTCAAATTCAGGTGTAGAGGAGCTTGCGGGTATTGGGTCAGTAGGGCGTGCTGGTGGCAAGGCGGTGCATACCGCAAAGAGAAAAGTGCAAAGAAAAAAGAGACCGAAGAGCGTAAAAGTATTGAGCTTCATTGAGTAGCCGTGTTTTTATTCTTACTAAAAAAGTATGGCTCACTTAGGCGAAGTGAGCAATAGCATAAACCAACTGATACAAATCTCTACCAACGGAGCGAGCATGCTAAACCGTTTCAGCCTCTGCAGGCGCACTGCAAGAAGCAAAGAGCGTAGGCTTCGGCACAAACGCTTCAAATGCTTGAGGAAGCAAGCATTTCTCTAAGCTACGCTGCGAAAAAAGAAATCGCCCATCGCACACAAAACCCAGCTCACTCCAGCTCACTGCGTTCAACATCTCGCACAGCACGGTTAAATCAGCAGCTTGATTTTTCGGGAAAATTGCAAGCACAGAGCCGTCATAGTCCTTGCATGGGTGCAGAAAAAATGGGCGAGGATGACGCGTTTTACAATTGACATAAATGCGCTTCTCTGAACTTTGGTAGTGCAGTCTGCCCCAAGTCCACCAGTTTGTTTCATCAAACTTTTTGATGCGCCGTTTTAGCAGGCGGGACTTAAACGGCTCAAGGTAAGGCAGTTTTACATTGAAAATCATCCGCCGCGTTTTGCCATCTTTAACAGTGGTGGAGCACACAAACTCACGGTTGCCAAATTTCTCACTCGTAAAAACTTCGTCATCGCCACTGACAGCACCAACTTTTACGAAAAAAACATCACTAAACGGCACAGTGTATTCGCTGCTAAGGAAAAGCAGTTGCCCATTTACGCAATCAAACCGACGAGTATCTGTGTAACCCGCCTCACTGGTGAAGCGGGTCTGGCGAGAAAAGTTATTCTTCTCGAAGCGCCAAATGGCGCAGTTGGGCGTAAAGTCCGCGAAAATTCGTTGGTCGCCCAGCTCAATCCAGTCCGTAATCGTGCCTTGCTGATAGAGCCAGCTATTGAGCTTTCGGCTTGAAGTGGCCTTAAGAAAATCGCGTGGCGTGATAAAAATCAACTCACCATTTGGAGAAAGATGCTGCAGGCACTTTTCAATGAAGAAAAGGTAAAGGTTCGAGCGTCCATCGAAGCGATGGAGCGAGAGTTTCTTTTTTGTGTCAGGCAAAATGTCTTGAAAGCGCACGTAAGGAGGGTTACCGATAATGGTGTCGAACTTTTCAGAAATAGGGAGATCGAAAAAATCCATCACCAGTGCATAACGAGGTGCGTGCGCAGGGTCAATTTCAATCGCCACCGTGTCAGGGAGAAGCTCATCTGAAAATGCCCCATTGCCGCAAGCAGGCTCAAGCACGCGACCGAAGTTCCGTCGCAGCGCAAGCATTTTTCTGACAATCAATTTCGGGGTGAAGACTTGTCCAAGCGTTTCAACATTCATCACAGTTTTCCAAAAGAAGCAGGTAAGCAAGCGCCTCATCACTTCATATACTTTTCGGCAAGATAAGGTCGGTCGGGTGGCAGCGCAAGTTCTTGCCGCTTGGGGTCAATGATAACGTCCAAATCCTCCATCACAATAGAGCCAAGTAGGACTTCAGTATTTTCGCTGAGCACTACAGCGTCAGTGGTGCAGCGACGATTCTTGAAACGCACT
>JANWWA010000024.1 GCA_025056565.1 Chloroherpetonaceae bacterium
GTTCAAAAGCGGCTTTGAGAAAGGGTTTGGCAATTGCGGCTAAATCCGCTCCGAGCGCCAGGGCTTTGGCGATTTCCACGCCATTTGAGATGCCGCCTGACGCAATCACTTGCGCCTTGCGATACTCCTTTCTGCGCCGCAACGCGCGCAACTCTTCCAAACACTCCGCCGTCGGAATGCCCCAATTGATGAGTTCCGCAAAGCCGCCTTCCGTAAAGCGCTCGTCGTGATTGAATTGTTCGGCGTAGCGCAAGGCTTCAACCTTTTGCCAATTCGTGCCGCCTGCGCCAGCGACATCAATCGCTTGAACGCCCGCTTCAATCAATCGCGCCGCAACTTCGCCAGAAATGCCGTTGCCCACTTCCTTTGCAATCACGGGCACAGGGAGACGCTTGCAGAGTTTTCGCAGTTCCGAAAGAAAGCCTTTGAAGTTTGTATTGCCTTCGGGCTGAAAAAGTTCCTGCGCCGCGTTAAGATGCACGATAAGTCCATCGGCACGCACAAGGTCAAGCAAGAGTTTCATCTCTGCTTTCGTGAGACCCTTTGCCACTTCAGGCGCGCCAATGTTAGCGAAAATCGGAATCGAGGGCGCAACCTTTCGCACCACCGCAAAACTCTCTCGATGCGCTTCGGACTCCAACGCTTGGCGCATACTGCCAACGCCGAGCGGGATATGCAAGGCTTCAGCGGCTTCAGCCAAAATTGCATTCACTTGCGTTGCGCCGTTGTAGCCGCCCGTCATTGAGGAAATCATCAAGGGGTAACTGATTTTTCTGCCAAGAAAGGTGGTCGAAAGGTCAATCTCTGAGAGGTTTAGTTCAGGCGTGGCGTTGTGGCGAAAGTCGTAGCGCTCAAAGCCGTTTCGTTTGGCAAAATCTACGTCGCTATCGAGGCAAAGTTCGACGTGGCGTTGCTTTCGCTGAATAGTTTGCTGAGCGGATGAAGTTGCCATAGCTCGAGTCGCTCTTTGTTTGGCAAAATCTTGAGCGCGAGAACAAAATTTGCACGCAATTTGCGATTTTATTTGCTGCCAAACATCAAAACGCCAGCGGCAATAAGTAGCAGATTAAAGAGCGAGAGCGGCAGGAGTTTGCGCCAACCCAAATCCATCAGTTGGTTGTATTTGAAACGAGGCACCGTCCAGCGCACCCAGATGAAGACGAAAATCATAAAAACGGTTTTCGTGACAAATGCGCCGACTTGCAGCGCTGCGAGCAGCCACGTAGGCAGCCCCGTTGCTTCGTCAATGAATGGGACTTGGTAACCACCGAGAAAGAGCGTTGAAATCACGGCGGAGGCGACAATCATATTGGCGTATTCGGCAAGAAAGAAGGTCGCAAATTTCATTGAGCCAAACTCGGTGTTGTAACCGCCGACAAGCTCTTGCTCAGCCTCGGGCAAGTCAAACGGTGCACGATTGCACTCCGCAAACGCAGCCACAGTAAAGCAGATGAAGCCGATGAAATTTCGGAAGCAATTCCAATAGAGTGGGTTGGACGTTTGCGATTCCACGATGTCAGTCATTCGCAGCGAATCAGCTAGCACGACCACGCTCACGACAGAAAGCCCCATTGCAATTTCATAGCTAATCATCTGTGCCGAAGAGCGCAGACCGCCCAGAAGCGAATACTTGTTGCTCGATGCCCAGCCTGCAACGGTTAGACCATACACGCCGATTGAGGTGATGGCAAGAATGTAAAGAATTCCGACGCTGACATCTGCAATCGCAATACCTTTTGCAAAAGGCACGACTGCAATTGTGGTGAGCGCCGCAAAAAGTGAAATCATTGGGGCAAGCAGGTGGTAGAAACGATTAGCCGCTGCAGGCGTAATGTCCTCCTTGAAGAGCAGTTTGAGCACATCAGCAAAGGGCTGCAAAAGACCAAACGGACCAACACGGTTCGGACCAATACGATGCTGGATAGCCGCTGCAATGCGTCGTTCTGACCACACTGTTAGGACGACGCCAAGTATGATGGTAACGATAAGCGTAAGCCCAAGCAAAATGCGTTGCGTAAGGTCGAGTGTGATGGTAGCAAAATGAAAAAGCAGTAAAACAGGATACAGCATAAACCTTGCACAGTTAGAGTAGCTGAAGAGACCCCCAGCCAAGCAGTACGAATATAAGAAAGAAGACAGGCACTACAGTCCTGCCACTTTGAGCACAAAAAGTATGTAGATGATAAGGAAAAGCACCCCTTCCCAGCGGGAGATGTTCTTGTAAGACGCTAAAAGGTAGAAAAGCAGAGTACCAGCAGCAAAGACTGGCAACGGCAGGCGTAAAAGCTCAGGTGGAACATGAATGGCGCCAACGATTGACGCAATGCCTGAAATCGCCAGTGAGTTAAAGATGCAGGAACCTAAGATGTTGCCCACCGCAATATCACCCTTATCTTGCATAGCTGCTGTGGCGCTGACCACTACTTCTGGCAAGGTCGTGCCAATAGAGAGCACCGTAACGGAGATAATTGCTTTGCTCACGCCAATCCCTTCGGCAACATGTTCCAGCGCCTCAATGGTGTAGTTGGCGCCAAAGTAAATAAGGACTGCGCTCAGCACAAGAATTAGCACATCTTTTTTGCTAACCGTAGAGCGTGCTTGTCCGGCTTCAGCCGGTTGATCAAGCAAGATGTCTTTTTCTGTGTCGCTTTCCCGAAAAAGGTAAAACATATATGCTAGGTAGGCTGCTAATCCTAATACGCCTTCGCTGAGTGTAACGGTGCCATCCAGCATCATCAGCGAGAGGAGAAACACTGCGCCCATCATGTAGTTGAGGTCAATTAAGATGTAGGCGTCGCCCAGTTGAATAGTTTGCTTAGAGAAGAGAGCCGCAACAGCTAAGACGAAAAAGAGATTAGAGACAGATGCGCCAATTACGTTTCCTGCTACAATTTCAGAGGCGTCTTTGATTACTGCGACGATTGCAGCAATCAACTCGGGGAGCGATGTGCCAATAGCGACAATAATGACACCCACAGCAAAGCGTGACATTCCGAATGCAAGGCCGACCACTTCTGCAGCAACTGTGAAAAAACGGGCAGCCGTGATAAGCGTGGCAAGACTCAGTACAAAAATGACACTCCACAGTAGGATTTCGCTCATTGCTGTATCTTCGTGGCTGGTTTTTTCAGTGCAAAATACCACAACTTCTTAGTTTGGAACAATGACACGCTTTAACTTACGAGACGAGCTGCCGCTGCAATATGCTACACCCAAAAGCTGGGCAGAGCGCGTGCTGCAAAACCCCTTAGAACTGCTTTATGACCATGCCTACTTGGAGCGAAAAGCGGCAACGAATGCTTTAGACCTTTTGAACCGATGGGTTGAACCAGCTTGCCCGCATCAGTGGGTTCAAACGCTCTCGCATCTTGCACAAGATGAAACATCGCATCTCTACATCGTTTCGCAACTCATTGCGCGCCGCAGTGGCACATTGCCGCGCACGCACCGCAACCTATATGCCCGTGACCTGCGCAGTGCCGTGCGAACAGGGCAAGGCAGGAATGAAGTTTTGGATAGGCTGCTGGTTGCCGCGCTCATTGAGGCACGCTCCTGCGAGCGATTCTGGCTCTTAGCTGAAGTGGCAACGGATAAGGACTTGCAGCAGCTTTACCGCAATTTGTTCGCATCGGAAGCAGGGCACTTCAAAACCTTTCTCAAGCTGGCTGAAATGATTGCAGACAGCGAAAGCGTGCAAAACCGATGGCAAGAACTTTTGCGCCTTGAGGCAGAGCTGATTCAAGCACAACCAGTGCAACCGACGCTGCATAGCGGTGTCTAAGAATAAGCAGCGCAGCAACTCAAACAATGAAAACAGACAAGCTTGCCTACCTGTGGCTTCAAGAAATGCCAGAAGGACTGTTTGCACTCATTGGACGTGACAAGCGCGATGCGCAGAACTATGAGTTTAGGTCGGTTGAGGTCAAAGAGCTATCGGCACGCCTCGACGGCGTATTGCTGCCAAAGCAAACAGACCTGACATACTTCGTGGAATTTCAGTTCCAGCGCGATAACACCTTTTATGCACGGTTCTACGCCCAGACACTGGTCTATCTCAGGCAACACCATATCACGAAGTGGCACGCAGTTATCATTTACCCAACAAAAAGTGCAGAGCAAGAATCAAATGAGGGATACGAGGAACTGCTTGCTGAGACGCGCACAACGCGCATATATTTGGACAAACTACCAAGCGCAGGTGAATTAGATGCAGCAGTTGGCGCGTTCAAACTGGTTGTCGAGCCAGATGCAAAAGCGGCAGAGTCTGCACGCAAGTTAATTGAACGCGCGCCAGAGAAGCTGGATTTCATTGAAAAAGTATTGTTCTACAAGTTTAAAAACTTAACGCGAAAGGAGATCTTGAAAATGCTGGGCATTAGAGAAGAGTTTGAGGAGGAGTTGAAAAAGACTCGTGCTTACCAAGAAATTTTAGCGGAAGGCAGAGAAGAAGGGCGAAAAATAGGTTTGAAAGAGGGTCGAGAAGAAGGACTGCAACAAGGGCTGCAACAAGGGCTGCAACAAGGGCTGCAACAAGGGCTGCAACAAGGGCTGCAACAAGGGCTGCAGCAAGGGTTACAGCAGGGAGCTTTGCAAGCAAAGCTTGAGATGATTCCATTTCTGCGTGAGTTGGGTCTTAGTGACGAAGTGATTGCCAATCGCTTAAACCTCTCACTTGAGACAGTAAGGTCAGTCTAGCAGCCGTAACCTTGTGCGATACTCTGTAATAGGGTGACTCCTCTGACCGAAGAATCTGCTTCACATCAAAGACGATGGTGAGTTGGTAATTTGCTTAGAGCTGAACTCGCTTCGGTAGCAAGAGCAGGCTCTACAAAGGTAAGCCAACCACGTGTGTCATTGCCGCGTTTGATAATATCGTAGTATCGTGCCTGCAAAAGCTTTGTAATCTCACCACGCTCACCTGTGCCGATTTTGTATCGGTCAATAGAGCGAATAGGGGTAATCTCAGCAGCTGTGCCTGTCATAAATACTTCGTCGGCAACATAGAGACTTTCACGAGAAATAAGGGTTTCCTTGACTTCAATACCCTGCTCACGTGCAAGTTCAATGACGGCACGCCGTGTAATGCCAGGTAGAATAGATTGAGCGGTGAGTGGGGTATAAATGATGCCATCACGCACCAGAAAGATATTTTCGCCACTGCCTTCTGCCACATAGCCGTTGATATCTAGTGCAATACCCTCAGCATACCCATCTGCCAGCGCTTCCATTTTGATAAGTTGAGAGTTGAGGTAGTTGCCGCCGGCTTTGGCGCTGGTTGGTATCGTGTTCGGTGCAAGGCGACGCCACGACGAGACACAGACATCAACCCCTTCTTCCCATGCGTTGTCGCCCAGATAACTACCCCATTCCCAAACAGCAATCGCAACATCTACATTGGATTTAAGCGGATTGACCCCCAGAGCACCCTCACCACGAAAAACCAGCGGACGAATATAGCAAGAGCTGACGCCGTTGGCACGAATGGTCTCCAAAATCGCCTCGCGAAGTTCCAGTTGCGTGAAAGGAATTTCTGTGCGGTAAATTTTGGCAGAGTCGTAGAGCCGACGCAGATGTTCTTTGAGGAAGAGTACAGCAGAGCCTTTTTCCGTTTCATAGCAGCGAATTCCCTCGAAGACCGATGAGCCATAGTGCAAGACGTGCGAAAGAACGTGAACTTTGGCATCATCCCAGTCGACAAGGCGACCGTTCATCCAGATTTTTTCAAGCTTTCGCATATTGGTTCCCTGCTGGAAAAGTATATTACGGCGCTACGACCTCTTTTAACTGTCTGGACTGTCTGGCAAAGCGCCAGTTACCGTGCTGAAAATAGAAAAAAAACAAGAACTTCAACGACATTTTCTAATGCAGAGTCGCTATTTTGCCTAGCAAGCGCCGAAAAGCTTTTTAAGCAAGATATTGTGCTTTACTTAGTTTTTCAAGAAAAAAACTAATTTTTCCTAAAAAACTTAGCTCTCTAACTGAATGACGCTCTGTGCCGCTTGCCGCCTGTTCATTTTGCTATCTATTCTGTATGCACCACTAATTTTCGCTGATAGTTGGAAAGGCTATGCCATCTTAGGCGATGGTAAAATTTGTGGTGCGTATTCTGATGATGAGCGCATTACGTCCGTAACCAAACGGCATGGGCTGCATAGCCTCTACTTTCAGAATTTTACTGCAAGCTATGTCAGCTCAACACTCTACACGCTTTTAGACCGAGCAGGCGCAATTATTCCAAATCGTCCCTTAGACGGCAGTGAAGTGCTCACAAAAACTGGGCTGGTTAATTTGGCAGTAAAGCCAAGTGCAGTTCAGCCTGATGTGGTAGAGGCTGCAAACTTCTTTACCTCTGGCACGCGCTCGTTTTTAGCTGATGGGACAGTAAAAAAACTGGCTGTCTTCTGCCATCCTGAAGATGCGATTATCTTTGAGCTAAGCGAAGAAACTTTGGGCAAGAGTGCGACGCTACGACAGTTCCAAATCGTGCTTAACATTGAGCCGCAAGCGGCACAAACCGTTTCATTTCAGCGGACTTACACAAAAGGCAACATTCTCTTTGCACGCTGGTCTAATAACACGATGCTTGGCATTACGGTGCTGGAAAGCGCATCGGGAGCAAAACCAGTGATGTCGGGTCGTGCAACCGTCGTAGTTCGCGACCGAGTCTACGCAAAAGCACTGCGCGTTGCCATCATCGCAGGCCTGTCCGAAATCGATATAGAGCAAAAAAATATCTCTCTGCGCAAAAAGAGCGATGTAACCAAAGATGCGGAAACATACTGGAATAACTGGCTATCCGAAGGCAAAATACCGTATGGCATACCTGAAAGCTATCTCGAAATGTTCAAGCGCAATCTATATGCCATAAAAGCGGCAACCCTAAATGGGCAAGTGCCTGCTGACTTGTCAGGATACTATGTCGCAAACGGTATGCCGCAGATATATCCAAGAGATGCGATGATGGTCGCGCGAGTTTTTCTTCAAACCCGTCATTACGCTGAGGCGCGCAGTATCATTCGCTTCTGGTCAAGCTCAAATGTGCCAATGAAAAATGGTAGTGAGTGGTATGCAAAGTATGATGCACTGCTGCGCCCGACTAATGAAGGTTTTGGAGTCAAATCTGATGAACCGCACTGGGACCTCAACTGCTACTTCATCAAACTTGTTGATGAGTATCGCTTGCTGCGAAAAGAGCGAGAATACCTTGTCTCCAATGAATTTCTCTACCGCTTGGCAGATTTTATCGTGAGCAACATAGACGAAAATGGCTTGCTGTATGAAGCAGGACGAAAAGAGTGGCGTGGCTATCTGCCACTCACGAATATGGTCAGCGCATTAGCACTGCGCACAGTAGCAGCCGTAGCCGATGAGTTTGCAGACTACGCACGAGCCCAGCACTACCGTGATGTATCGGCACGCATTAGCGCTGCCCTCCCTAAGCTGATAGATTCTTCACGACAAATCTACACCAACCTTCGCCTATTCGGTCCAAGATTGCAGTCTATTTCTTCGTTGCCCCAGTTGCGTTTTTGGGACACGTTCGTGAACTTGGGTGCAGTCTGGGGATACCCCAATCATCCTGCGCTGGTCAAAACCAATGAGTTTTTTCTGCAAGCAGCGCGGGGCGAGAAAGGAGGGCTGCGGTATCTTGAAAAGCTCAGCGTCGGAGGCGATGTAGGGTATGCACCCGAGTATAGCGATGTCTTCATTACGGCGACGGCTGTAGCGGCGCATTACCAAGCGCTCAATCAGAATCTGGATCAAGCACAGAAGATGCTAAACTGGCTCTGGAGTAATCGCAACAGCTACGGCCTGATGCCTGAACGCTTGTCCGTGTCGGGCACAGCGGTAGGCGAAGCGTCCCCACACTTGTGGAGCTGTGCCGAAACCGTTGCAGCTATCTGGGCGTTTTTCAAAGCTAAGAGCCCAGTAGCTGATCCCGATTAACGCTTAACCTCAACCAACAAGATATGCCCGAAGTAAAAACAGACGCAGGCATTCGTAAAGCGATTATTATGGCAGGTGGATTTGGCACAAGGCTGCGACCGCTCACCATTAACATTCCCAAGCCACTTGTGCCAATGATGCAAAAACCAATGATGCATCACATCACCAATCTGCTAAAAGCGCACGGCGTGAAAGAAATTACAGCGCTGCTTTACTTCCAGCCTGATGCAATCCGCAACTACTTCGGTGATGGACGCAAGTTCGGTGTAAAGATGAACTACATTCAGTCTGATGCAGACTACGGCACTGCTGGCAGCGTCCGCAATGCATATGAGTTTATTGATGAACGCTTCATCGTGATTTCGGGCGATGTGCTAACAGACTTTGACCTGAGCAAAGCCTTAGACTTTCACATCAAGCGCAATGCTAAAGCCACGATGATTCTGACACGCGTCAAGAACCCGTTAGCCTTTGGCGTAGTCATCACAGAAAAAGATGGACGCGTGTCACGCTTCCTTGAAAAACCGTCATGGGGAGAGGTCTTCAGCGATACCATCAACACAGGCATCTACATTTTGGAGCGAGAAGTGATGGACTGGATTCCCTACCGTGAAGAGTATGACTTCTCAAAAGACCTCTTCCCCAAGATGCTACGCGAAAACTTGGGACTCTACGGCTACATCGCTGAGGGGTACTGGCGCGATGTAGGCACTTTACCTGAGTATCAAGAAGCGCATTTGGATTGCTTGCATGGTCGTGTCAATCTGGATTTTTACGAAGGCTACGAGAAAATCACCAGCGGCATTTACATACACAAAACAGTCAAAATTGACCTCGATGCGGTCAAGCTCACAGGCAGCGTGCTAATTGGTAAAGGTGCAAAAATTGGTCGGGGCGTGTCGCTGCACAATAGCGTAATTGGTGAAAATGTGAGCATCGGTGATGGCGCATCGCTGAACAAAACAGTCGTTTGGAACGATACTACAATTGGCAAACATACAGCGATTCACCTTGCTGTAATTTGCAGTGGAGTTCGAATTGGCAATGATGTCAAAATTGAGGAGCAAGTTTTTATTGCTGACAAGTGCGTGATTGGCGATGGCGCAACAATTCGTTCCTCTATCAAAATCTGGCCTGAGAAAGAAATTGAAGCAGGAGCGATTCTGACACAAAGCCTCATTTGGGAGTCGAAGTGGTCACGGGAGCTATTTACTGCATCACGTATCACGGGTTTAGCGAATATTGAAATCAGCCCTGAGTTTGCCGCAAAAATTGGCGCTGCGTTTGGCACGATTCTCCCCGAAGGCGCAACGGTTACAGTGAGCCGTGATGTCGATAACGTGTCGCGAATGGTAAATCGCGCACTCATTGCTGGCTTGCTTTCAGCGGGCATTTCGGTCAATGATTTGCAAGCAACGCCCATTCCGATTACGCGGCATCGCTTGAAAAATAGTGCAGAATTTGGCGGTGTGCATGTGCGTAAGTCACCCTTCGACAAAAAGCTCTGCGACCTCATTTTTTTTGACAAGGGCGGAAGAGATTTACCGCCTGCTAAAACTAAAAGCATTGAGCGTACCTTTTTTGGTGAGGACTACCGCCGAGCTTCCTTCGACAAGGTAGGAAAACTGAACTTTCCTGAGCGCGCCTTGGAGAGCTACACGGATAGTTTCCTCAAATCCATTGACATTGAAGCCATCAAAAAGTCGCGCCTGCGCGTCGCAATTGACTACTCATATGGGGCAGCCGCGACGATTTTTCCGAGCATTATCGGCAGTTTCGGCGTCGATGTCATCTCTCTGAATGCATTTTTAGACCCAAGTAAATTCACGCGAACTGCTGAGGAATTTTTTGCGGCTGCAGAACGGCTCTCCGAAGTGGTGGTGTCGCTGGGTTACGACATTGGCTTTATGCTCGACGGCGGCGCAGAGCGAATTCATGTCGCAGACGAAAAGGGTAATTTCTTGGAGCATCAAAGACTGCTGACGCTCATTACCTACCTCTATCTTGAAGTCTATCCAGAAACAAAGAAAATTGCCGTGCCGATAACCGCCTCAATGGAAGTTGATGACATTTGCCGAGAGCGCAATGTGCAAGTCGTGCGCACAGGTGACAGCCACTCGGAGCTGATGCGCGCAGTAACGGCAGACCCTGAAATTGGCTTTGTGGGCGGCACGAAAGGCGGTTTCATTTTCCCAAAGTTTCTTTTCGCGGTCGATGGAATGTTCTCGGCTGCCAAGATTATGGAACTCATCGCAAAGTCCAAAACACGCATTGGCGAGCTGGCTGCAAGAATGCCAGAACGCTATTTCCTTGTCAAGCGCAATGTAGCATGCCCTAAGGATTTGAAAGGCAAAGTGATGCGCAAAATTATGGAAGACACCGCTGAGCATTACCGCGTGCTGATTGATGGTGTCAAAATCATCTACGACAACGAAACTTCACTTCTGCTCTTGCCCGACCGTGAGCGTGATATTTTCCACGTTAATGCAGAATCGCGCACCAAGAGCCGTGCCACGCGTCTTGTAAGTGAATATGAAAAGAAGTTGCTGGAGTGGATTAATGAGTAGAGATTATGCTCTGCATCCGCAATGTCTTGCCCGAACATCGAAACGAAACGGAAGTTTTGCCTAAATTTGGCTGCATATATTTCAACTATTTTTTTGAGTAATGTCACAGTTAGTCCCACCGCATATTGAAAAGTTGGAGCCATATAAGGCAGGACGCAGCATTGAAGACATCAAGCGGCGCTATGGGCTGAAAGAAGTCTACAAGTTAGCCTCCAATGAAAATCCGCTGGGCGTCTCTGAAAAAGTGGTAGCGGCAATGCAGCAAGCGCTGGGCAATGTGAACCGCTATGGCGATCCGCTATCTGTGGCATTGCGTCAGAAATTGGCAGAGCGCTTTCGTGTGAAGATTGATAATGTCATCGTTGGTGCAGGGTCAGAGGGAATTATGTCTAACATTATTCGAGCGTTTGTAAGCGACCGTGATGAATTGCTCACCTCTGAAAATACCTTCATCGGTTTTAAGGTGCTAGCCCAGTCGAAGGGCGCGCCCTTTATTCAAGTCCCAATGAAAGCGGGTTATCGGTTTGACCTAGATGCAATTGCAGATGCTATCACAGAGCAGACCAAAGTCATCTATCTCTGCAATCCAAACAACCCCACTGGCACTATTTTCACACGAGAGGAATTTGACCGATTCATCACACGTGTACCAGAGCGAGTGATTATCATTCTCGATGAAGCTTATTTTGAGTATGCGGCATTTGACCCTGTCTACCCCGATTCAATGTCGTATCGATACGATAATGTCATTACGCTACGCACCTTCTCGAAAGCATTTGGACTTGCAGGACTGCGCGTGGGATATGGCTTTGCGCACGAAAAGTTTATTACCAATCTTCTAAAAGTCAAGCTTCCCTTTGAGCCAAATTCTATTGCGCAGGCTGCAGCACTGGCATCCTTAGACGATGAAGCCTTCCTAAAAAAATCTGTTGAACTGAATCGAGAGGGCTACGCTACACTGACCCAAGCTTTAACTGAGCTTGGCTATGCATGGGTGCCATCGTGGGCGAATTTTGTGATGTTGGACCTCCAAACAGAAGAGCGCGTAAATGAGCTGGACGAGTTTCTGCTGCAAAATGGGGTAATTGCGCGCCCACTCAAGGCTTTCGGATTACCACATGCACTGCGCATCTCGATTGGTTTGCCTGAAGAAAATGCACGCTGTATTGAATTGCTGGAGAAATTTGCAAAACTGCACGCTGCGCATTCTGAAAATCTGTAAGCAACCAGAACTTGAGCGGCTGGACTTCACACCCGAAAGAGCAATTGGCGCAGGAAAGAGGGCTGATAAGCAAAGCTAATGCCAGCCACAGCTGCTATGTTTTTTCCTCAACTGCTTCTGCAGGTGTTTTAGGTGCTTCAGCACTGGACGTGGTGCGTGCAGAAAGAAGCAGAGAAACTGCAATAGAGATAGCCAGCGTGCTAGCAACTACAGCCAGTGAAACAGGTGATGGGATTTTCCAATCTGGATTGATACCTGCTAACACCATCTTTACACCCACAAACGCAAGAATAAATGCCAAGCCATACTTGAGATGGCTGAATCGGTCAATAATATTGGCTAAAAGGAAATACATTGAGCGCAAGCCCATAATTGCAAAGATGTTGGAAGTGAAAACAATAAAGGCATCAGGGCTAACTGCTAAAACAGCGGGAATAGAATCCACTGCAAAAACGAGGTCTGTGATTTCAATCACAACCAGCACAAGGAAAAGCGGTGTGGCCATTCGCCGACCATTTTCAATTGTGAAGAACTTTTGACCATCATACTGACTGGAGACAGAGAAAAATCTTTTTACCAGCCGAATGCCCAGGTTTTCAGCAAATTCAGCCTCCTCTTCCTCACCGTCAAAGAAGAGCTTAATGCCTGTGTAAATAAGGAAACCGCCGAAGAGATAAGTAATCCAATGAAACTTTTGAATAAGCGCAACGCCTGCAAAGATGAAGATAGCACGCATCACGATTGCCCCTAATACGCCCCAGAAAAGTATGCGATGCTGATACTTATCTTCGACTCGGAAAAAGCGAAAGACAAGCACAAACACGAAAAGATTGTCAACGGATAGCGACTTTTCAATGAGATAAGCAGTAATAAAATCTATACCTTTGATGCTACCGTAGAAGTGCCATACTGCCCCTGCGAAAGCAAAAGCAAGCAAAACCCAAAGAATAAACCAGCCTAATGCAGCTCGAGGAGTAATACGATGAGCTTCACGGTTCAGAATGCCTAAGTCAAGGGCGAGCACGAAGGTGATAATCGCAAAAAAGGCTGTCCACAGTAGTGGAGAGTCATCGAAAAACATTGTCTGGTTGCTGTATTAAACTGTTGTAATCACTCAGTTAGTGTGTAACCGCCATCTGCTAAGATGGTTTGACCGTGTATCCAGCGTGCGTCGTCGGTGCAAAGAAAAGCGATAATGTCAGCAATATCTTCTGCCGTGCCTAAGCGTCCTAAGGGTGTGCGGCGAATCCATTCTGCCTTGCGAGTGTCAGCATTCTTAAAATCAGCAAGGGCATCAGTGTCAATTGGACCGCCTGAGACAGCATTGACGCGCACTTTTTTCGGACCTAGCTCGACAGCAAGATAGCGTACCAGCGTCTCAATTCCCGCTTTGGCAGTGCCAATAGCTGCATAGCCATCAAGGCAGCGAAAGTTGCCGATACTTGAGACAGCGACAATCACACCGCCATGTTCACCAAAGAGCTTCAGAGCTTCTTGTGCACCCAGCAAAAGGGCTTTGGGGCCTGTGGCAATAGAAAGATCAAAACCGTTTGGGCCGATGCGGGTAACTGGACCGAACACGCCCTTTGCGGCATTGCTGACAAAGATATTGAGCCGCTGAAAATGCGCAGCCGTTTCAGCAAAAAGTCGCCGCAGGTCATCCTGTCTTGATGTGTCTGCTTGCACAGCTATGGCCTCTTGCCCAAGCGCTTTAATTTCGGCAACGGTGCGCTCTGCCTCGGCGTGATGACGCACGTAATTGACGACAAGATGGCAGCCCATTGATGCCAGTTTCAAGGCTGTGGCCTTACCAATCCCGCGTGATGAACCTGTAACGAGTGCAACCTGACCTTGCAGCGGTTTCATAGAGCTTGGTCTTTACGGTTTAGTTCAAAAAGGCTTGCCACGCTTCAACGCCACGCCGCGCACCATACCAACTGCCAAAAGGGGTTGGCAAATGCTCAATGCCTTCGAGCACCACATTCTGTGCACCATCAAGCTGGCAACATTCTACGGGAACAACGCCATCGCCCCAGACACTGCCTGTGCCGCCTGTATTCTTGTAGAATTCAAAGGCACTGCGTTCCGCTATAGAGCCTTGCAAATTTCCAAAGCGGGTTTTGCTAGCAATGGAAATAACCTCTACCTGTGAGAAGAATTCTCTACGGAGATGTGCAAAGATAAAGTCGGATTTCACTTTGCCGTATCGCTCAATGCTGTGGAAAGGCGAGCCTAGTGTAATGAGCTTAGTTACAGCAGTGCGCGGATAAGCATCACCTTGAAATGGCTTGCCAAGAAGGTAAATCATCGCCGCAGTGCCCCCACCGCTATGCCCTATAATCGTGAGCGGTTCGTTAGGAAAGCGCTGCTGTGCCTGCAACACCGTTTGATGAAGTCGCTGCATCACACGGTTGGTTGAGCGCTCGGGCGAGGGTGGAAATCCAACCCAATCCAAAATAGTAAGTGGCACAATGAAAATTTTTTCTTTTGGCAAAACGGCGGAAAGATGCAACTTCATCTCCTCAAAAATGCCGCCCCACATTCCAGAACCTGCAACAATAATAACTGGATTTGGCATTGCTCTTTTTGGCGCCTGCGACTAAGCTCAGTTTAACGCAAATATAGTAGGAACGATAGAGTCTGTAATACCTGTGGTGCTGTGGCACTCGCACTGGGTAGCAGTGAGTATAAGCTATTTCAGTAGGCTTTACTACTGTCTAAGTTATTATCTTTGCATAAGTTATTTCAAATTTTCAGATCAAACACTTGTGGTATGAGTGACCAGCTCAAAAAACTTCTCAAAAGCTACGAAAGCAAGGTCAAACAATTTAGCT
>JANWWA010000025.1 GCA_025056565.1 Chloroherpetonaceae bacterium
ACCGTGCTGGATATGCCAAATGTGCAGATGCGACGACGGGCGCGCATCACGGCAGATGAGGAAGAGCGTCGCCGTCGAGGCTATAAGCTGGAAACCTATTTCCAGTTCGCCTCCGAAGAGTCAGCATACCGCATTAAGGAAGCAGATGTCATCAGCAACGGAACGCCACAATTGCGACTGACCTATGCGCCCGAAGCCACCGTGCTCCTGCTTAATCACGGCTGGCGGGGGGCAAATGTGGAGGGATTCCTGTTGGACCTTGATAGTGGGGAAATCCTCAGCTCTGCAGAAGAGCTGGGTAACCAACGCTCTCAACCCCAAAGGGTGCGGTTAGTGGTGCAGAGTACTCAGAACCTCTTGCTGGTTCGGCTGCAAGGAACGAATGGCAACGCAGCGCTGGAGACGACATTGCGCTATGCGCTCAAGCGCGGCATAGAAGAAACCTTCCAGCTCGAGGAAAACGAGTTAGCCTCTGAGCTGCTAGGTCGGGGCGAGCATCGCGCGATGTTGTTCTATGAAGCAACCGAAGGAGGCACTGGAGTATTAGAGCAGCTCATTGAAGAGCCAAGCGCATTCTCCGAAGTGGCGCGCCGTGCCTTAGAGATTTGTCACTTCGACTCAGCTGGCAATAACCTTAAATCTGACTGCTATGCGGCATGCTACGAGTGCTTACTTAGTTTCGGAAACCAGCAAGAAGCGCTACAACTTAACCGACATAGTATTCGGCAAATGCTTCTTGATTTAGCTGCAAGCCGAACCGAACTGCGTGTGCAGGGTCGTTCCCGCCAAGAGCATCTTGCGTGGTTATGGTCGCTAACTGACTCTCGTTCTGAGCTTGAGCGTCGGTTTCTGCAGACGCTGGCTGAAAAGAACTACCGATTGCCCGACGAAGCGCAAAAACGCATCACATCGCCATCGTGCATACCGGACTTTTTCTACAAGCCAAATGTCTGCGTGTTCTGCGATGGCGCCGTGCATGACGAACCAACGCAATCGGCTCGAGACAAAGAACTGCAGGACAATCTCATTCAGCATGGTTATCGAGTGATTGTAATCCGCTATGACCAAGACCTGCTGGAACAAATACAACGCTATCCCGATGTCTTTGGAGGCTAAGAATGAGAGTCGCTGGCGCAGAGCCAAAAACAACCTCTGATTATGAGCAGAGTAGTGAGTGACATAAGCAGAAAATCCAATTTGAAGGACAAGAGGTAAGGCTCTCACGCTTGATGGACGTGCCACTTATAGAGTTGCGGATTGATAAGAGAGCGCTTAAGTGCTTTCTGGATACAGGAGAGAGGCTCTCATGCTTGCTGGAAGAGGTAACAAGCAACTATCAATCTGTCGGAACAGAAGAGGATTTCTACTTTGATAGGCAGATTTCAGACAAAGTGCTTCGAGATAACCACAAGTCTGAGAGAAAGGCATTTTATCGTGAGGTATGTAACTTGCTTGCATCGCTGCAAGTTACTCCAAAAGCAACTGGAGTAAAAGGGATTATTGGTTACGACTTTTTCAACAACCTAAAGGGTATCTTGGATTTGAGGGAAGAGAGCTATGCATAGAAATTCTTATGCCGAAAACCGTATGCGACCTCAGGGTGGTCAGAGCCACTAAAAGCCTATGGTGAGTGTTTCTTCGTGCTTCCCCCTCACCTTAGTGCCTACAAGGTTGACTATGTTCTTTGCACCTCCCTGCCTCTCTTCTGGTAGAAGCACTGTAAATTGTTCTAAGATTTTTTTGTTATACGCTTTCCAGCCGCCACGAAAATCTCTGCTTGATGTGGCAACAAAGTGAGCGAATCGCTCTGAATTTAGCTGCTCCAAAAGAAATTCATAATCCCCGTCATACTTGATGCAATAACCCGAATAAAATGCAGCATCTTCGTTTTCAACCAAGATAAAGTTTGGTTTGTGATTCATCGGCGAAAACAAAATCTTTTTCCCGAAACTGGTGTCTAAGCCCTGACTTCTGCCAAACGCATACCACGCAACAGGATTCGGTTTCCCATTATCGCGCTTGTCTAACTCTTCCTTTATGCTCAGAAGATAGCGATAAGCCAGAGGAAAATCACTTTTCAACTTTTCTTCTGGAATAATCCTGTGCTTTCCATTCACCTTTTGATATGGAAACAAAATGTATTCTTTTACTTCGTCTTGGCTACTTTTCAGCTTTGATGCTTTGATGATAGGCTTCAGAATGGCTCTTTCAAGCTTTACCAAGCCTTTGAAGTGTGTCTTGGCGAAGACATAATTTGGTTCATCTTGAATGTCTGCGATTGGAAAAA
This sequence comes from Chloroherpetonaceae bacterium, assembly GCA_025056565.1. Classification (NCBI taxonomy): domain Bacteria; kingdom Pseudomonadati; phylum Chlorobiota; class Chlorobiia; order Chlorobiales; family Chloroherpetonaceae; species Chloroherpetonaceae bacterium. The sequence continues at coordinate 2,288 of JANWWA010000025.1, forward strand.
TATATGCTTTGTCGCAAAGTGTGGTGATGCCGACATGGATACGGCAAATGTCTTTCAGTTTCACGCCTACTGGTTCTTTTAGTGGCTTGGAGCTGAGCTGCCAGATTTTTCTGTTTTTAATTTCATCAAAATGAACTTTTCTTGATTCGAATTCGGTGGCTGTAATAGCCTGCTCGAAAATAAAGGCATCTTTCGGTTGTTTATTAAAAATGGTAATTGCGCTGTAAGTGGTGGCATGTTCAAAGAGTTGAATATTACCGTAGTTTGTAACCTTGATGAGGGTTTGTTTTTGAGAAAAGTAATTTCGCATAAACCGTGCGGTTTCGCTATAAAAGTATGTATTAGGCGTAATTAAACCGCAAATGCCGTGTGGAGCTAATAAAGTGTTGCATAATTCAAAGAAAGCAATATACGCATCTGTGGAGCCGCTTCGGCAAAACTTATAATGCGTTTTAATGAAAGTTCTCTCCGTTTCGGTTAGGTGTTGGATGCGAATGTAGGGAGGGTTTCCGACAATAAAATCAAACTTTGGCGTATTAGGTTCAGTGACTTTTCTTAAAGCATTGCAAACCTGAATGTTCCAGCTCACCTGAATAGAGAAAGGTTCAGTAAGTTTGTTTAAGTTTTCTATGCACTGCCTTACGGCTTCCTTGCTAATATCCCACCCATAAATTTTTTCTAAGTTTTCTTTTAAGTTTTCCTTGGGTGAGAGTTCAATGATTTGCTGGGCTACAACAGTTAAAAAACTGCCATCGCCACAAGCAGGGTCTAAAATGGTTTTCCCTAAAACATCTGTCTTATTAAAGCCGATATCGGACAAAATCTTTTCTACTATGAAGCGGGGGGTATAGACCTGACCTAAAAGCTTTTGAGAGCTATATCTTCTCGTCAGCGATCCCATTGCATCACAAGGTTATTGGCATAGGGTAACTGTCTAACGGAAGGGAAAAGCGACTGCAGGCTCTGCGATTCCTCAAAAATAACTTGTAGTATCCAACCTGCTGACCGTGCAAAGGAAGTGGAAGAAATAATTGGCTGATACGCAGTAAAACACTGCACAGACTTGAAGCCTGCTACATGAAAACAGCAAGCTCAGATGCAGGCAAAGGGCAATGTGTGGAGCGCTCAAAAATTATGTTGCCAATTTTGCACTGCAACTGAGCACGCTGACCTCTCTCAGTAAGTTGGCATTGATGGATCAATCTCTTTTGCCCAAGCAGTAATACCGCCGACGACATTGCGCACTTTCTTGAAGCCATTTTTGCGCAAAATCTCACAGGCTTGCGCCGAGCGACCGCCCATCTTGCAATAAACCAAAATCTCCGTGTCTTCTTTGCCTGCCAGTTCATGCAAGCGATTCGGCAGCTCTGGCAATGGAATCAAGGTCGCAGTGTGAAGGCGCACGATGTCCCACTCGTTGGGGTTGCGCACATCCAGTAAAAAGGGTCGCTCACCTGCATCTAACCGCGCCTTAAGCTCAAAGACGGTAATTTCATTCGGATTGCTCGACACCTTCGGTGTGGAAGACGAAGCCGATGCTTCGGCATTGCCTTGACGGTCATGCGCAGGCATACCGCAGAATTGCTCGTAATCAATCAGCTTCGTCACGGTTGGGTGGTCGGAGCAAACCGCACAGTCAGGATTTTTACGCAGTTTAAGCTCACGGAATTTCATCTTTAGGGCATCAAAGAGCAGGAGCCGATTGATAAGCGGTTCGCCCATACCGGTAATGAGCTTAATGGTCTCAATCGCTTGCAGAGTGCCTACCACGCCGGGCAACACACCAAGCACACCGCCTTCAGCACAGCTTGGCACTAAGCCGGGCGGTGGCGGCTCAGGGTAAAGGCAGCGGTAGCAAGCCCCTTCGGGCAAGCGGCCATTTGTCGCTTCGTGGCTATTTGCCCAGAAAACACTGACTTGACCCTCAAAGCGGAAAATGCTGCCATAGACATTTGGCTTGCCCAGCATCACGCAGGCATCATTGACAAGGTAGCGCGTGGGGAAATTATCTGTGCCATCGACAATGACATCGTAATCCTTGAAAATCTCCAGTGCATTGGCAGAGGTAAGCGGCGTGTCATAGAGCGTGACTTCAACATTCGGATTGAGCCGCTGAATGGTCTCCTTCGCTGAGAGGGTTTTGGGGCGACCGACATCTGGCGTGCCATGCAAAAGTTGGCGCTGCAGGTTGGAGAAATCCACTACGTCGTAATCCACAATGCCTAGGTGCCCAATGCCAGCAGCTGCCATATACATTGCAAACGGCGAACCTAAGCCCCCTGCTCCAATCATCAGCACGCGCGCTTGCTTGAGCTTCTTTTGACCCGCCATTCCAAACTCCGGAATAATCAGGTGGCGAGCATATCGCTTAATCTCTTCATTAGACAGCTCTACGGAACTTTCAACTTCCATTTCACCAAAAAGCGCGCCGCCAGCAATTGAGGGCACAATCATCAGTTCATCGCCGTCGCTGAGCGCTGTATCCAAGTTTTGAAGATTGCGAATGTTCTCATCGCCTTTGTAGATGTTGATAAACGTGCGCAGCTTGCCATCTTCGGTGTAAAGATTTTTCCGCAGCGCTGGATAGCGTTGGCTCAGTTGTGCAAGAGCATCGCCAACACTGCTTGCGGAAACCTCGACCGTGTCTTTGCCGTCCGCATACTGCCGCAAAGCTGTGGGAATGATGATTTTAGCAGGCATATTCAAACCAAAGTTAAAGTTGGCTAAAGTGATGCATTCAAACTTCCATCTGATATGCTGAGTATGATTGCATTGCAAGGCACTTTTATTCGCTAAAACGCACATCTGAGGTGTGGCGTTCTTTTGTTCAGCCAGCTCTGCGTGCTACCCAAAGAACTTTTTGGTAGAAACGCGCGCCTCAAAATCTTTGAGATAAAGCGGTTCGGCGGAAGCAAGGTCGGTCAAAAGACGCTGCTGCCATTTCTCTCTGGCAATTACAAGCAGCGATTGTGCCGAAAAATCGGCTTCTACCCAGTCAAGCATAGTCAGAAGACGCTGCCGCCATTTTTCAGGGCTGCGCCCATAGACCACCGCACCAGTGCCTTTCGGAAAACGGCGTTCTATCTCAGCAAGCGTGAGATATGATTTGGGAATCTCTGCCAAGACATTTTCCCGAAGCAGTGAGGTCTCAACTTCACCGACGAAAAATTCGTCTGCCTTTGAATACACAAGAGGCACAAGGCGCTGAGCGCAGCGTTGCTGTCTATGAAGTGTGTCTATTGCTGCGTGCGCCAATGCTTCCAGCGTGCCGACGGTAATTAATGGTCTCTCCAATGCAAAACATAGCCCTTTTGCCGTCGAGAGTCCGATTCGAAGCGCTGTAAAAGAGCCGGGACCGATTGAAAGCGCAATTGCGTCCAAGTCGGAAGGGGTAAGAGCAGCATCACGCAAGGTGCTCTCGATGAGCGGCATAATTTCTTCGGAAGCACGCTGCCACTCCGCACCAACTTTTAGCCAAGTTTTGTCTGCCTTGACCACTGCCACGCTCATCGGCGAATGAGAAGTCTCCAATAAAAGCAAGTTCAAGGTTTCGCAAAGTTTATCGTTTAAGGCAGAATGTGCGGCACTGTAACCAATAATTCAAAAGTGCGAATTCAGCGAAAGCACAGTGCTACGATAGCGATGCAAAAGCGCTACGAATGCAGATACACTTCAGTCTCTCTTTCAGCTTTTTCAGCCCGCTCACGCTGGCGCTCTACGATAGCCGAAATCCAGATGCTCACTTCATAGAGCAAAATCATCGGCACGGCAATGACAAGCTGCGTGATAACATCTGTCGAAGGTGTAACAATCGCTGCGATGACCAGAATCCCCACAATGGCGTGGCGCCTGTAGTGTCGCATAAAGGGCGGCGTGAGCAAGCCAATCTTAGACAGCACAAACGAGATAAACGGCAATTCAAAAACAAGACCACAAGTCAGCAGCGTGCCAATGAAGAAGGAGACATAGTTGTCGACGGAGATATTGTTTTCAATCAGTGGCGTGCCAAATCCTGCAAAGAAGCTGAGCGAAACAGGCAGAAGCACAAAGTAGCCAAATGCAATGCCAGCAAAGAAACAAAGCGAGACAAAAAGCACCACAAAGCGCGTGGCACTTTTCTCGTGTGGCTCCAAGCCGGGCTCAACAAATTTCCAGATTTGATAGGCAAGAATAGGAAACGCCGCAACAAGAGACGAAAAAATCACAGCTTGCAAATACAGCGTAAGTTGCCCGTAAGGGATTAAGTTTTGCAGCTTGATATTTGGACTCGAGCGCCTAAGCGGACCGATAAGAATGTCAGAGACAATAAAGTCAGCAAAGTAAGCGCACACCGCAGCGACCACTAAAACAGCCACTAAGCCTTTGATAAGTCGCCAGCGTAGCTCCTCCAAGTGGTCAAGAAAGTCCATTTCGTTGGGTGAGACAGGCTGTTTGGGCATGCTTGTGCTTGTTTTAAGCATTCAGTCGGTTAAACGCTGCGCTTTGTGCTGAAAGTTTTCCCGCTGCCAACCTCAATGAATCTGAAATGAACGTTGTAGATAAACCAAGCAAACGCTTTGCGCATAGCAGAAGTGCTCAAAGTGAAAAACGCAAGTTATCAAGCAGACGAACGCTGCCAAAGCGTACAGCAATGAGCAGAAAGTAATCGTTGCCTTCGCGCAGCGTCTCTACCCGCTGGAAGGTATCGGCTTGCACAACTGCAACATAGTCAATCTGGGCAAGTGTGGCAGCACTCGAGATGATGTGTGACGCAAGCGCTTCCAAAGCCTGCGCGCTGCGCTCACCCTGCGAAAGTTTGGCTTGGGCTGCTTGTAGGGCTTGATAGAGTGCAGGGGCTTGCGCACGCTCTTCTGCGGAAAGGTAGATATTGCGAGAACTCATCGCTAAGCCGTCAGGCTCACGCACAATTGGGGCAGCGAGAATTTCAATATCGAAGTTGAGATCGCGCACCAAATTCTTCACCAGCGAAAGCTGCTGCGCGTCTTTTTCACCAAATACGGCAATATGTGGCTTAGTGATGTTAAAGAGCTTGGTGACAATAGTAGCCACGCCGCGAAAGTGTGTGGGACGAATCTCGCCCTCGAAGCCCTGCGAAACACGCTCCACCGTTACGAAGCTCTCGAAATGCTCTCCATAGAGCATCTCCATTGTGGGGTGGAAGAGAATATTGACGCCAGCTGCAGTCGCAAGTTCCACATCGCGCTCGAAAGGGCGTGGATAGCGTGCGAAATCTTCGTGCGGAGCAAATTGGAGTGGGTTGACGAAAATGCTCATTACAACCACATCAGCACGCCGCTTGGCAATGTCGACCAAGCTAAGGTGCCCTTGATGCAAAGCGCCCATCGTAGGCACTAGTGCAATCGTCTTGCCAGATTGGCGCAGCGATTCAGCAAGGCGCTGCATCGCTTTCGGCTCTTCAATAATCCGTATAGCTGTGCTCATCTTCTTCATTCGTTGATGAATCGTGGGAATGCTCAGACGGCTTAATAGGCGAGAGCACCACGACCAATTCACCTAAAATTTTTTTGCTCGAGAAGGTCGCTTTAAGCTCACTGAGCGTGCCAACAACAATTTCTTCATGCAGTTTTGTAAGTTCTCGTGCAACCATTGCCCTCGCATCGCCAAAGTAGGTTTGAAGTTCCTCTAAAAGCCGTAGCAAGCGATGCGGCGACTCATAAAAGATAATCGCTTCGAGCGATTGTGAAGCAAGGAACCGAAGTCGGCTCTGCCGACCCTTCTTGTGGGGCAAAAAGCCCTCGAAGTAGAAACGATTGACGGGGAGCGGGCAGACAGAAATTGCAGCGGTGAGTGCTGAAGCGCCTACAATCGGCACGACCTTAATCCCACGCTCAAATGCGGCACGCACAAGGTAGAAGCCGGGGTCAGAGAGGGCAGGTGTGCCAGCGTCGCTCACTAAGGCAATCTCTTCGCCTTGCTCGAGGCGCGCTAAAATCTTTTCGCTGGCTTGTCGCTCATTGAAATTGTGGTAACCAATCAGCTCCTTTTTGCCCAAGTCGTAGTGGCGCAGAAGTTTAAGTGTCTCGCGCGTGTCTTCGCAGGCAATCACCGAGACCTTACGCAAGGTCTCCAAGGCGCGCAGCGTAATATCGCCCAAGTTACCGATAGGTGTTGCAACCACGTAGAGCATAGTGCTAAGAGAGGAAGCGAGAACCAGCTGTCAAAATTCTAACTTGCCGAAATGCGCAGCTCAAATGCAGTTTATGCCTGCCCATTTGTGTCGCTACTGGTTTCCTCTGCTTCCTCATCTTCCTTTGGCACGCGCGCAACGGCGCTGACACGGTCGCCTTCCTCTAAGCGAATTAGCCGCACGCCGGAAGTATTGCGTCCCATAACCCGAATGTCAGAGACGTGCTGCCGATTGACAATTCCGTTTTTAGTCATCAAAATCAGGTCATCTTCGTCAGCGACTTCTACCATAGCGACCAGATTGCCCACCTTTTCATTGCCTTTCAGCGTGATAACGCCAGCGGCACCTCGTTTCGTCATTCGGTATTCCTCAAGCTCACTGCGCTTGCCATAACCCAAATCCGTAACAGTCAGCAAGGTAATATCGGTGCGACGCGTGGTGACCAAAGAGACCACTGTCTCACCTTTCTCTAACTCTGCACCTTTCACGCCTGTGGAGTTGCGTCCCATTGGTCGAACATCAGACTCGTGGAAACGCACGGCGTAGCCACTGCTTTTAGCCAGAATGATCTGGTGATTGCCATCAGTAAGCTTAGCGCCAATCAGCTCATCGCCTTCCTCAATGTTGATGGCAAGAATGCCAGTGCGGCGGGGATTTGAAAATTCGCTGAGCGCCGTTTTCTTGATAAGTCCATTTTTGGTCGCCATCACAACATAAAGCGAGTCGCTAAACTCCTTCACACTAATATGCGCCATCACTTTTTCGTTTGGCTCAAACTCAATAAGGTTGCTAAGGGAGCGCCCACGCGCCGTGCGGGCTGCTTCAGGAATGTCGTAAACTTTTTGCCAGTAACACTTGCCGAAATTGGTAAAGAAAAGAATATAGTCATGCGTTGAGGCAACGAACATATGCTCAACAAAGTCATCGTCTTTTGTGGCAGCACCCGCAATACCCTTGCCGCCTCGACCTTGCCGACGATAAGTATCAACGGCTGTGCGCTTGATGTAACCGTTGTGCGTAATTGTAATAATGACATCTTCTTCTTTGATAAGGCTCTCGATTGAGAGGTCATCACTGACTTCATAGACAATTTCCGTGCGACGCTCATCACCATACTCTTGCTTGATTTGCTTCAGCTCGTCTTTAATAATCTTCATCTGCAGTTTTTCGCTGTTTAGGATGGCGCTCAGCTGCTCAATGGTTTTGATGACCTCCCTATACTCTTCCTCAATTTTTTGCCGCTCCAGATTGGTAAGGCGTTGCAGGCGCATATCTAAGATGGCTTTGGCTTGGATTTCAGAGAGCTTAAATGTTTGCATAAGACCATCTTTAGCCTCTTCGCCATCTTTGGACTTGCGAATCAGTGTAATGATTGCATCAAGATTATCGAGCGCAATTTTGAGACCTTCAAGAATGTGAGCCCGTTTTTCCGCTTCGGCTAAGTCGAACTTTGTGCGGCGAATAACAACTGTGTGTCGGTGGTCAATGTAGTGCTGCATCATTTCTTTCAGCGTCAGCACCTTAGGGCGACCATCCACCAGAGCCAGCATAATGACGCCGAAAGTCTCTTGCATCTGCGTATGCTTGAAGAGCTGGTTGAGCACCACTTTGGTCACAGCGTCGCGCTTCAGTTCAATCACAAGCCGCATACCGTCTCGGTCTGACTCATCACGAATGGCAGCAATGCCCTCGATTTTTTTCTCATTAACCAGCTCTGCAATACGCTCTTGTAGCTTGGCTTTATTGACTTGGTAGGGTAGCTCAGTAACCACAATTGACTCACGACCGCTTCTGGCTTCTTCAATCTTGACGCGGGCACGAATGGTAATTTTGCCGCGCCCTGTAGCATAGGCTTCTCTGACGCCTTCATAGCCGTAAATAATCCCACCTGTCGGAAAGTCAGGCGCCTTGATGTATTTCATGAGTTCATCAATGGTGATGTCTTTGTCGTCAATGAGGGCAATTAGTCCATCAACCACTTCCGAGAGGTTGTGTGGTGGAATGTTGGTCGCCATCCCGACGGCAATGCCAGATGAGCCATTGATAAGCAAGTTCGGAATGGCGCAGGGAAGCACAGTTGGCTCTTCGAGTGAGTCATCAAAGTTGGGAGCAAAGTCTACTGTGTTTTTGTCAATATCGCGCAAAAGTTCACCCGCAATGCGCGTCATTCTCACTTCGGTGTAGCGCATTGCTGCAGGAGCATCGCCATCAATGGAGCCGAAATTACCTTGTCCATCAACGAGGGGATAGCGCAGCGAGAAATCTTGCACCATGCGCACAATTGTATCATAGACGGCACTGTCGCCATGCGGATGATACTTCCCGAGCACTTCACCGACCACGCGCGCCGATTTTTTGTAGGCACGCCCAGCTTGCAAGCCAAGCTCACTCATTCCGTAGAGTACACGCCGGTGCACAGGCTTCAAGCCATCACGCACATCGGGTAACGCACGACTCACAATCACCGACATTGAGTAGTCGATGTAAGAGTCTCGCATCTCGTCCTCAATGTTGATGGGGATAATTTTTTCTCGCTGCATAACTGGCTAACACTTGGGTTTAGAAGTTTGAACCAACTGAATAAGCAAAAAATATACGGGTTTCCACAGCTAATCTCTAAGAGTGCAGCTCAGGGCAGAGTGATGCGCGCTCCATGCGTGCGGCGTTAGCAACGCCTGCTGTATGCAGATAAAGAGAGAGGTGAATGCAGGCAAGAGCGAAGTATCTGCCTTTTGCAGAAGTCTTGCTTCCGTGTATCTTTCCCAACACACACTCAATCCACACAAGAGTATGACACAACGCGAAGCCTTGAAAACCGCCCTGCAAATTTTGCTCTCAGGTCGCTCGCTCGATGCCGAGACCGCCAAAGAAATTGGACTCATTGATGAAATCACCGAGGGCGATGCTGTTGTGCGTGCCACAGAACTTGCACGTGCCTTCATTCTGGGCGCTGACGGTAAAGCGCTCCAAACTGCCTTTGAACGGCGCCAGCAAGCCACGACCTCGTGGGAATCGTCGAGACCTTTTCCCGAAGACCTGCTGCAAGACCCAGAAATTCAAACGCTCATCGGCGCGCTCAAACATTCAGGGCGAGAAAAAGCGGTTGAAAAAATTTTGCACGCTCTGCGCACTGGCTTTGAGCAAGGTTTTTCAAAAGGCATTGAAACCGAAGCGAAACTCTTTGCCAGCGCAGTAGTCGCGCCCGATGAAGGCAAGGCAGGCATTGAAGCCTTTCTCCATAAGCAATCTAAACCTTTGCCACCGCAACCGCTTCGCAAAAAAATTTCGCCCGAAGAAGAAAAAGCGCTGCTCGCAAGTGGCGACCTTTTGCCCATCGACGCGCCATTTTTTCCGGGCGTAACGAAAATCCCGAAGTATCAATACGCGCTTGCCGTCGTGCGCGACGAGAAAACAGGCGCAATTCCGCACGGCGACCCCGTC
>JANWWA010000026.1 GCA_025056565.1 Chloroherpetonaceae bacterium
CGCTATGTCCCCAAGAAACGCATAGGACATATCGCTAAACTGCCACCCAAACGACGTCTGCGAGACATTAAATAGCCCTGACCCGTTGTAAGTGAAGTTGCTTTCCGTTCCGTCCAAAAACATTCGCAACGCCCCCGACACATTGTTGTCCCCTGTCTGCCGAAACCCCATCACCCGAAACGGCGCCGTGTTGTTGATCCCAATCGATGTCGCTGGCTCATAATACGCATCGCCTGGCCCAGAGCGCCACATGCCTAATCCCTCTTGAAACTGCCCGCGCCCAAACGGATAGAACCGCTGCGACGAAAACATCGGCTGCCAAGTGCCGCCGAGCGCTGTCCGTCGCCCCACGATGAGTAGCGTTCCCACCACATCCGTCAGGTTCGTCGTCAGCACCAGCGCATCGCGCAACGCTGTGTTGGCATTTGCGCCATCAAAACGCAAGGTCGGGCGACCATTGACGGCATTGGCAATGTAGAGCGGTTGGCGGTTGGCATCCGACTGCGTGGCGTGGTTGTTGTTGCCTGACTGGTCGTTCCACGCGCTCACAGGCGCGCCATCTACGGTCGTTGATGTCCCCGCATCCGCCCGCAACCACAACCGGTTCGTAGAACTGTTCCCAACGCCACCAGGACCGGTTTGAGCAAATGCGACGCTAGCGATGACAAGGAAGGAGGCGAGGAGTAAAAAAATGAGTCTCATAGTGTATTCAGAACTTGCTGTGTTAGACTGGCTACGCGCAGCGATGAGAGAGGTTTTTGCCAAATTTAAGTATAGCTAAGAATTCTCGCAAGTTGCTTGCAGGTTAAGTTTTTTTGAAGCTTTCAAATTGCGCTGCAAGGTGCAGCTGGGGTGACCACGTCACTGAAACTTTCCCATAAACAAAAAGAGCGGCAAGGTCTGCCGCTCTTTTGGCAACGTGTGCTCTATTTCTTTTCAGCCTTCTCTGCTTTTTCAGCTTTCTCTTTGCCTTTTGCGATGACTTCTGGCTCTGTAGCAGCCGTTTCAGTTGTGGTGATGACCTCGCCCCTCGTAGGCGGCACCACTGAGACAATTGAAATCGATGGGTCGCCCACAATTTTCCACTTTGCTGAAGCATGGATTTGGTTGGCTTGCTCAATGTGAAGCGTGTCACCGATTTCCAAGTGAGAGATGTCAAACTCAATGTGTTCAGGAATGTCAGCGGGCAGCGAGCGAATAGTCAGTTTGTGCAAAAGCACTTGCACGCGACCGCCTTTGACCACTCCGGCTGGCGTGCCCTTAAAGAGTGTGGGCACTTCCGTCTCCACCATTTCATCAGCTTTGAGGAGCTGGAAGTCCGCATGCACGATTCGGTCAGTGAGCGGGTCAAACTGACGGTCTTTCATAATCGCTTGCTTTTCTGTGCCATCGCTGAACCTCAGGTTCACAAGGTGTGATTCAGTCGTGTAGACCAGCTTTCGTAGCTCTGACTCCTTCACAGCCAGTGGAATGGCTTCTTCGCCTTTGTGATAGAGCACGGCAGGCACCATTCCTTTGCGGCGCAAGGCTTTAAGAGTGCCTTTTGTCGACACGCTGCGCGTTTCAGCTTCCAAAGTAATCGTTTGCATAGCAGTTAGAGAGAGTTTGTGGTTTAGTCTTCGTCAAAAAGAGAGCTGATAGAACTGTCGTCGTAGATACGCTTGATGGCTTCGGCAAATAAGCCGCTGACGGTGACAATCTCCAGCTTTGAGAGTGGTGCATGGTTGGTTAGCACCGAGTCCGTAGCAATCACTTTCTCAATATCTGAGTTCTCAATGCGCTCGACGGCAGGGCCAGAGAGAATCGGGTGCGTGCAAGCGGCAAAAATTCGATTGGCGCCGCTTTTTTTCATTGCGTTGGCGGCGCTGACAATAGTGCCGCCCGTGTCAATCATATCATCGACCAGAAGCACATTCTTGCCTTTCACATCGCCGATGATGTTCATCACTTCGGCTTCATTAGCACGTGGGCGACGCTTATCGCAAATCGCAAGGTCAGCTCCCAAGCGCTTGGCATAGGTGCGTGCGAGCTTGACACCCCCGACATCAGGCGAGGCCACCACAAGATTATCGAGTTCCATCTTGCGGATATGGTTGATAAGAATGCCCGCCGAGTAAAGATGGTCAAAGGGAATGTCAAAGAAGCCTTGAATTTGAGGAGCGTGCAAATCCATCGTTAGCATTCGGTCTGCGCCAGCTGTCGTGATAAGATTGGCAACAAGCTTGGCCGTAATGGAAACACGAGGCTGATCTTTTCTATCTTGCCGTGCATAGCCGTAGTATGGAATCACCGCCGTAACGCGACTGGCTGAAGCACGCTTGGCTGCATCGATCAAAATCAGAAGCTCGAGCAAATTTTCCGCTGGCGAATTGGTCGACTGAATAATGAACAAATCGCTGCCACGAATGGATTCATTGTAGTGCACCGAAATTTCACCATCAGAAAAGCTCTTAATTTCTGCCTTGCACAAAGGCAGCGACAACTGATTCGCAATTTTTTCGGCAAGCGGACGGTTGCTACGACCAGCGTAAATTTTAATGGTCTTGAACATACTGAGTTGCCGAGTAAATGATGCGACCAAAGTCAGGCGATACGTTGCGCCTTGTTATATTCGTGCCGTATCGCAAAAGACGCTTCTGAGAAAAGAGCCGAAAATATACACGTTCAACTTGAAACGGAAAAGCCTTCTATGACCAGCCCAAACTTAACATTAGGCGACATCTATCACCTGCTCTTAGAGACTTTTCCTGAGGCGGAGCTTGTGGGCGATGCTGCCACGCCGATTAAAAACTTCGCCCCAATTGAATCGGCAACTAATGGCGACCTAACGTTTGTAGCAAACACGAAGTATGAAAAATACCTTAGCCGCACCAACGCCTCTGCCGCAATTGTCTCCTGCAACCTCAATGTGGCAGGAAAAGCGCCAAAGCTGGCTCTGGTGCGCGTCGAAGATGCCTACACAGCCTTTGCACTGGTCTTAGAGCGGTTTAAGCCAATGCGGAATATGCTAGCAGATGGCGTGCACCCGACAGCCATCATCGCTAAGTCTGCAACCATCCACCCTTCAGCACGCATTGGCGCGTATTGCTACATTGGCGCAGAGGTCGAAATCGGAGCAGAGACGAGCATCTACCCACATACTACCATTTTGGACGGCACGAAAATTGGCGAGCGATGCATTCTTTACCCAAATGTGGTCATCTATCACGATTGCCAAATTGGACACCGCGTAACCATTCATTCTGGCGCAGTAATTGGCGCCGATGGATTCGGCTTTGCTCCGCAAAAGAACGGCACATTCAAAAAAATTCCGCAAGTTGGCACCGTGGTGCTGGAAGACGACGTGGAAATTGGCGCTAATACTTGCATTGACCGTGCCACACTGGGGGAGACGCGCATTAAAGCAGGTGCAAAAATTGATAATCTGGTGCAAATTGGACACAATTGCAGCGTAGGCACCAATACCGTCATTGCCTCGCAAGCAGGTCTCTCGGGCAGCACCAAGATCGGCAACTCGTGTATGATTGGCGGGCAAGTCGGCTTTGTCGGCCATTTGGAGATTGCTGACCGCGTAACGCTGGGCGGACAAGCGGGCGTCACCAAATCCATCACCAAGCCCGGAGAGTTCTGGCGCGGCGCACCCGCAAAACCACTGCGTGAACAACTCCGTCAAGAAGCGATGATAGGCAAACTTGAGGAAATGATGCGCCGCCTCATAGCTGTCGAAAAAGAACTCCTTGAACTAAAAGCCAAGAAAAACGAACTGCCTTAAAATGCTCCAATCTATCAACCCAACAACCGAGTGTGTGCTCCAAACTTATCGTGAGCACACCGAAGCGGAACTGGAAAAGGCACTGCAGCGCGCTGAGAGCGCTTTTCAGCAGTGGCGAAAACGCTCCGTACAGGAGCGCATAGAGCCCATTCGGCAAGCCGCCGCCGTCCTGAGGCAAAATCTGATGCACTATGCAACGCTGATTACCACCGAAATGGGCAAACCGCTGGCACAAAGTAAAGCGGAGCTGGAAAAATGCGCCGCTACCTGCGAATACTTCGCCGAACATGCTGAAACCTTTCTCCGACCCGAAATCGTGAAAACCGAAGCCAGCAAAAGCTATGTGGTGTTTGAGCCGTTGGGGGTAGTGCTGGGTATCATGCCATGGAACTTTCCTTTCTGGCAAGTGTTCCGATGTGCAGTGCCGACGCTACTGGCAGGTAATACGCTGCTCCTCAAGCATGCGCCAAGCACGACAGGCTGCGCTCTGGCTATTGAAGAAGTTTGGCAAAAAGCAGGCTTGCCCGAGGGGGTGTATCAAACTTTACTCATTGCAGCAGAAAACGTGCCAGAGCGAATTTCTACCTTGATTGAGCACCCTATCGTAAAGGCAGTAACGCTCACAGGTAGCACTGCGGCAGGCAAGTTTGTAGCCGCCAAAGCCGGTGTAATGCTAAAAAAAACCGTCTTAGAACTGGGCGGGAGCGACCCCTACCTCATCTTAGATGACGCCAACCTTGACGAAGCAGCAGAAGTATGCGCGGCATCACGCTGCATCAATACAGGGCAGAGCTGCATTGCAGCGAAACGATTCATTGTGCTGGAATCGGTGCGAAAAAAGTTTGAAGAAGCCTTTGTGGAAAAAATGCGGGCTAAAACAATAGGTGACCCACTGACCGACGTGGACTTAGGACCACTGGCGCGCAAAGACTTGCGAGAAAAACTGCATGCGCAAGTCAGCCAAAGCCTTGCAAAAGGAGCGAAAGTGCGCCTAGGCGCTGCCTTGCCTGAAGGCACTGGCTACTTCTACCCGCCTAGTGTGCTCAGCGAAGTAACAAAGGGAATGCCGGCCTACGACGAAGAGCTGTTCGGTCCCGTCGCAGCAATCATTGCTGCAAGAGACGAAGCCGAAGCGATTGCAATCGCCAACGACACGCGCTATGGATTGGGTGCGGCAATTTTCACCAGCGACCCCGAGCGCGGAGAGCGACTAGCCAGAGAAATCGAAGCAGGCAATTGTTTCATCAATGCACTGGTGCGCTCCGACGCACGCTTGCCCTTTGGCGGCATTAAGGAGTCAGGCTACGGCAGAGAGCTGTCCCACTTTGGGATGCACGAGTTTACAAATATCAAAACCGTGTATGTGAAATGAATGCACCTCACCCTGTTTCGGTGTTGCCGAAACGTCCCTCTCCTTTGTAAGGCGAGGGACTGCGATGTTCCCCTCTTCTTTTGAAGGCGAGGGGCTGGGGGTGAGGTCAAAGAGCCTTGAATTCGCCTCACCCTGTGTCGGTGTTGCCGAAATGTCCTTCTCCTTTTGGAGGCGAGGGGTTGGGGGTGAGGTGAAGTTGTGTATCTTTCGTGGTGCAAATGGGTGCGAAAGGAGGCAGCAATGTCAGAAGTAAAACAACCAGAGCTGACACGAAGTCAAGACATCATCACTGTGCCGTTGGTGGGCTCCGATGAGACCCTCACCATAGACATTTCTCACATTCAAACTGAAGATAATGCACCTGTGGATAGCTTGTTTGCCGAGCGGCAGGGGCGGTTGCTGGTCGACTCGCTCTATGCCAGTTGGAAGCCAGAGCAGCCGTTTTTGGCGTGCGAAAATGTTGGGGTGTTTTACGGGCTGCACTTGCCGCCAGTGGTGCCCGATGTGTTGGTCAGTTTAGGGGTGGAGCCGCCACAAGGGGAGCAGATTCACGAGAAGCGACGGCGGTCGTATTTTGTGTGGGAGTATGGGAAGGCGCCCGATGTGGTGGTGGAGGTGATTTCAGCCACCTATGGGGGGGAGTTAGATGAAAAGCAGCGGATTTACGAGCGGGTTGGGGTGCGGTATTATGTGGTCTATGATCCGATGCGGTTGCACATACAGGGGGGGCTGAGTGGCTATGAGTTGCGGGGTGGGGGGTATGTGAGGTTGGAAGGGAGGCAGTTGGGGCAGATAGGGTTAGGCGTCGGGCTATGGAGAGGGCAGTTTGATGGGGTAGAGGGAGAGTGGCTGAGGTGGTATGATGCGAGTGGCAAGTTGCTGCTAACAGGGAAAGAGGCAGCAGAGCAAGAGCGTCTGCGTGCCGAAGCGGCGGAAGCCCAAGCAAAGCAAGAGCGGCAACGGGCAGAGCAGCTTGCGGCGGCACTGCGCAAACTCGGCATTGACCCTGAGAAGCTCTAATCTGCGTCTGGTGCGCCGTATCGTCCCTGCTTCGGCAATATGGTCTTGCTGCTGTGCGACCTCACCCTGTCCTGACTTTCGTCTGGGACGTCCCTCTCCTTTGTAAGGCGAGGGATAGTGGCGCTCCCCTCTCCTTTTGAAGGAGAGGGGTTGGGGGTGAGGTCAAAGAGCTTTGAATTCGCCTCACCCTGTTTCGGCGTGGCCGAAACGTCCCTCTCCTTTTGAAGGAGAGGGACGGAAAGAAAAAGGGCGTCCCTACTTAGGACGCCCTCCTGTGAGCTGCATGAGTCTCACTTCTTGCACCTTATTTTACTAGCATCATCTTCATTGTGCGTGTGAAGTTGCCTGATTGCAAGCGGTAGATGTAGATGCCGCTGGAAGTGCGTGTGCTGGCGTTGAACTGCACTTCGTAGTTGCCCGGCGGTTGCACTTCATTGACCAGCGTCGCCACTTCCCGACCTAAGAGGTCATAGACCTTAAGCGTAACCAGCCCAGTTTGCTGAATCGAGTATCGGATATTGGTCGTGGGGTTAAAAGGATTCGGATAGTTTTGCTCCAAGTTGTAACTGTAGCGAGGCGGACTGATGGGCTCGCGCACTTCTACCGTGACACGCTGGGCATAGTCATGCACCGTGCCGTCAAAATCGACGGAGCGAAGCTGGTAGGTGTAGGTTTGACCAGTCTCGACATTCGCATCAAGGAAAGCGTAGTTGGTGGTCGAAGTGGTGGTGCCTTTGCCACGCAGCTCAGGTGAGAA
>JANWWA010000027.1 GCA_025056565.1 Chloroherpetonaceae bacterium
CCGCCAAAACGTGTATATTTGCGGCAAAATCCTTGCTTCCGTGGCGGATTCTAATTGCACCAATGTGGGATTGAAATGTATACCTGGACATTTGTTTCAGTTAGGCTAAATACATTCTAATTGCACCAATGTGGGATTGAAATTATGGGTAGGAATCATAAGTTTATTGAACCGCACTTATTCTAATTGCACCAATGTGGGATTGAAATTGCACATCTTCGCTAGTGAACGAAGACGGCTCAAAAATTCTAATTGCACCAATGTGGGATTGAAATAAATACCTACACCATCCCCCCTCAATCCGTCTCCCCATTCTAATTGCACCAATGTGGGATTGAAATGAGTATAAAGAAAAAATGGTTGATGGTTTAAAGGAGACATTCTAATTGCACCAATGTGGGATTGAAATCTTCGACAAATACGCACGCACATCTACCTCCGCATATTCTAATTGCACCAATGTGGGATTGAAATCTGAACACGAGCAACGTCTCGCCCTCGACACCGCTAAATTCTAATTGCACCAATGTGGGATTGAAATGGAAATCGAGAAAATAAAAAACAGAAAGTCTGACTGAATTCTAATTGCACCAATGTGGGATTGAAATAAAATCCACGCCATCCAAGCCATATCGCCGGAATCGATTCTAATTGCACCAATGTGGGATTGAAATGCTTTCATTAGGTAAAGGACGACGTGGTTCAATAGAATTCTAATTGCACCAATGTGGGATTGAAATTTTTGCCGGAGCAGATATTAATAGTATCGATAACATATTCTAATTGCACCAATGTGGGATTGAAATTACTCATTTTTATTTTCCGCTGTCTTCCCTTAACAATTCTAATTGCACCAATGTGGGATTGAAATAAAATCGGGTTTACTTTTGTACTTTAAGTGGATCGTATTCTAATTGCACCAATGTGGGATTGAAATAAATCTTATAAAACGGTAAAAACGGATCATACGATAATTCTAATTGCACCAATGTGGGATTGAAATTATAGTTTAACGGCAACCTGTTCTAAAGCAAAAAAAATTCTAATTGCACCAATGTGGGATTGAAATAAGACAACTTCGGGGGAACAAAGTTCCTCAGGGATAATTCTAATTGCACCAATGTGGGATTGAAATTTTTTCATATGCCGTTGCCTTTCTGAAAAAAAGGCAAATTCTAATTGCACCAATGTGGGATTGATATTGTCATGGTCATAGACAAAGAACTCCAGTTGTTTATAATTCTAATTGCACCAATGTGGGATTGAAATTGAAAGGGGCATTTCTACCTCTATCGGCTTTTTTTTATTCTAATTGCACCAATGTGGGATTGAAATGGGATACAGTTATTTATGTAATCTTTTATCTCTACCATATTCTAATTGCACCAATGTGGGATTGAAATCTGAACATGAACAACGCCTCGCCCTCGACACCGCTAATTCTAATTGCACCAATGTGGGATTGAAATGTCAAGTGACGACGGAAACGTCCCCGCAGGGGACGTTTATTCTAATTGCACCAATGTGGGATTGAAATGTACACTTTATTTTTCATGCTGGCATCAACAACAAATTCTAATTGCACCAATGTGGGATTGAAATTGATCTGTAGTTCAGCTCTTTTTCCCCCCAGTGGGAATTCTAATTGCACCAATGTGGGATTGAAATCCTGCTTTTTTTTTACATATTTTTTCAGATAATCTCTAATTCTAATTGCACCAATGTGGGATTGAAATTTCAGTTTTGGCAAGATTCAAGCTTGCGCATAAATTTTATTCTAATTGCACCAATGTGGGATTGAAATCTTTCGTCTTTTTTTTTTGTATTCTAATTGCACCAAATTCTAATTGCACCAATGTGGGATTGAAATACTGCTTGATTTTTCCTTCATGAATCAAACAGGCAGATTCTAATTGCACCAATGTGGGATTGAAATCTGCGCGCTGACGCTTCTCGTCTAAGAGCCTATCCAATTCTAATTGCACCAATGTGGGATTGAAATAACAACTTCTTCGAGCAGGACTTGTATGACTACGAATTCTAATTGCACCAATGTGGGATTGAAATTCTCCTTCAACAAGTTCAATGTCCTCGTTGTTGTAGAATTCTAATTGCACCAATGTGGGATTGAAATACGATACACCAGAACGGTATGTTGTAAAAGCATATTGATTCTAATTGCACCAATGTGGGATTGAAATTAGATTTTCTTGAAAGTCCAATGCAAAATTTGGATAATTCTAATTGCACCAATGTGGGATTGAAATCAGGACAGGACGCAGAAGAATGTATATTTTTTATTTCATTCTAATTGCACCAATGTGGGATTGAAATTTAAAACAAGACAAAACACTTCTGGAAATGTAGTCTATATTCTAATTGCACCAATGTGGGATTGAAATCATTTATGGGCGGTTGCTCTCCAAAAGACGGAGAGATTCTAATTGCACCAATGTGGGATTGAAATATAAGCCTCTCAAAATCGTTACGAACCGCCCGTATTTATTCTAATTGCACCAATGTGGGATTGAAATTAGCCATTTTTATCTGTTTCGTCAAAATAGAATATATTCTAATTGCACCAATGTGGGATTGAAATGAAAACGACCTCGGGGGAGAGAAGTTCGTCAGGAATGGATTCTAATTGCACCAATGTGGGATTGAAATGTTATCTCAGCGTTGTTGTTGTCTGTGTTGCGTTTAAAATTCTAATTGCACCAATGTGGGATTGAAATATCCTTTAGCTCGATGGATCGAGCTAAGATAGATCGAATTCTAATTGCACCAATGTGGGATTGAAATATATGCTGTCTATTGTATGCACACTGTCTTTTTTTTATTCTAATTGCACCAATGTGGGATTGAAATGTTATCCCTGAGCTGACAACACGTCTCTCCGTTTTTATTCTAATTGCACCAATGTGGGATTGAAATAGATAAAAGAAGTTGAACTTTATACCAAACATACAAAATTCTAATTGCACCAATGTGGGATTGAAATGGGTTTTTGCGGATGAGTCGGTAGAATGTAAGGAGGATTCTAATTGCACCAATGTGGGATTGAAATATACAAAAACAAAAAAAAGAATTTAAAAGAGTGGCTAGATTCTAATTGCACCAATGTGGGATTGAAATCTCTACTCTTCTTTCCTTCGAGGAACAAAATACATTTATTCTAATTGCACCAATGTGGGATTGAAATCCGTCATCCCCTCCACCTTCATCACCACCTGCTTATTCTAATTGCACCAATGTGGGATTGAAATTATAGATAGACGTCGACGTCTTTTCTGAAAAAAAAAATTCTAATTGCACCAATGTGGGATTGAAATCTATCCGAGCAATTGGAAACAGAACCGAGAATACAAATTCTAATTGCACCAATGTGGGATTGAAATTCGTCATTTGATAAAAATTGCCATCTATATTCTAATATTCTAATTGCACCAATGTGGGATTGAAATTTTTTATATCTCGCTCATCAGTTCTATGAAAAAGAAGATTCTAATTGCACCAATGTGGGATTGAAATGGCATCGTACTTCGTTGCAATTTCCGCGATCGCCGAATTCTAATTGCACCAATGTGGGATTGAAATATTTTTTTGCTGTCAGCATAGAACGTTCCGATTGCTTAATTCTAATTGCACCAATGTGGGATTGAAATTTGTGTGTTCTTGCCTTGAAATGGTGTGGACGATGTCATTCTAATTGCACCAATGTGGGATTGAAATACGCTTTGGGGATCGCACGGAAGTAACACCGTTACTATTCTAATTGCACCAATGTGGGATTGAAATGCAACCAAACAGAAGGAGGACTTATGACGAAGCTGGAATTCTAATTGCACCAATGTGGGATTGAAATGAAGGGGCCTGGTAGCGAGAGACGCCGCCACACGACATTCTAATTGCACCAATGTGGGATTGAAATACTGATGGGCACATACTTTTTGCGGGGAGTGACGCTATTCTAATTGCACCAATGTGGGATTGAAATAAAATTCTGTTGTTTGAGGACAAAGACGGCAACACATTCTAATTGCACCAATGTGGGATTGAAATAAAGACACAGCGCCCAGCGCAACGCCCAACGCAACGCATTCTAATTGCACCAATGTGGGATTGAAATATACAAAAAGTTTCAAAAAAAAAACAAAAAAAAGTAGATTCTAATTGCACCAATGTGGGATTGAAATAACTATCCCTCACACTCAACCTAAACTCCAATCCAATTCTAATTGCACCAATGTGGGATTGAAATGGCACGCGAGAAGAGGATTTGTTAATCAAGCTGCTGATTCTAATTGCACCAATGTGGGATTGAAATATGGCGAGGATCTCCATTTCTTCGACCAGTTCTTCTTATTCTAATTGCACCAATGTGGGATTGAAATAGTCCCCGTCAAATCGTGGCGTCAGCGCCGCAGCAGATTCTAATTGCACCAATGTGGGATTGAAATGTGAAATCATGGAAAGCGTAGAGCCAATGCAAGCGTATTCTAATTGCACCAATGTGGGATTGAAATAAGAACACGATGGTTCTGCCAGTGAGCTGATGCCACATTCTAATTGCACCAATGTGGGATTGAAATACCTATCACCCAGCGCCGTATCAGCCGCGACGGTCATTCTAATTGCACCAATGTGGGATTGATTCTAATTGCACCAATGTGGGATTGAAATAAGTCATCTACTTCAACCAGCGATGTGGCGAGATGCAATTCTAATTGCACCAATGTGGGATTGAAATTAGCCCTGTGAATAGAAACGTGAGCGTCGTTGTGCCATTCTAATTGCACCAATGTGGGATTGAAATCGGCAATAATGCTATCGCAGAAGTAACAGTGTTACTTATTCTAATTGCACCAATGTGGGATTGAAATATCCATTCCGACTCCACTCATCACGATATAACATCCTATTCTAATTGCACCAATGTGGGATTGAAATAGTGTGATTCGTCAATGTCCTGTTGCAAAAGCAGTTGTATTCTAATTGCACCAATGTGGGATTGAAATTTGGGAGTTGTAGGTAGGACGTATGAGATTGTTCAGTATTCTAATTGCACCAATGTGGGATTGAAATCATTTTTAATCACGCCCTCATCCACATCCAAGATCAATTCTAATTGCACCAATGTGGGATTGAAATTTTTCATCTATATATGCATCTACGATTGTTTCTTCATCATTCTAATTGCACCAATGTGGGATTGAAATTTTCATTACACTCAAATAAAAAATCTATACCATTCCCATTCTAATTGCACCAATGTGGGATTGAAATTTGAGCGAGTTGGTAGGTTATGTCGGAGAGGGGTTGAAATTCTAATTGCACCAATGTGGGATTGAAATCCGCAACCTCAAGCGAAGTCGATTTCAATCCCACATATTCTAATTGCACCAATGTGGGATTGAAATGCAACCACAGCACGCACATACCAATCAGCCTGCTCAATTCTAATTGCACCAATGTGGGATTGAAATCCGCTGAAGTAGCAAAACGCCAACGTATTGAAAAAAATTCTAATTGCACCAATGTGGGATTGAAATTTCCACCGTGCACATCTTCGCTAGTGAGCGAAGACGATTCTAATTGCACCAATGTGGGATTGAAATATGTGGGATTGAAATTCTGCATATTCGGAAGCGGCAATTCTAATTGCACCAATGTGGGATTGAAATTGAGACAGCTTATCCACTTGTTTCACCCAACAGTGCATTCTAATTGCACCAATGTGGGATTGAAATTTATTATAGAAGACAAGTCCATAATAATAGATACTATCCGTCCAATACCTGAGATAAAACTGTCAATAAATTTTTTTATTCCTCCAATCAAACTTTCATTAGAAGCTAACTCAGACAAAAACGAAAAGATAAACGAAAGATTTGTTTTAACTAATGAGACAAATTTGGTAAGAAGGTTGGACACGGTGTTTATTCCTTTTGTGATGACATCAAATATCCCAGCGTTGGCTAACGAATTTGCAAGTGTTTTGAATAAATTAGTTGCATCGGATAGCGCATCAATCAACACGCCGCCTACTAATGTTCCAACATATGCAATGAGATCTCCTATTTTTTTGAACACATTAAATAATCCATCCATAAATTTTGTGTTCTGTCCCAGCGACGCAAACAAATCTACA
>JANWWA010000028.1 GCA_025056565.1 Chloroherpetonaceae bacterium
CTGTTCTCTATCAGGTCTAATGGATGTATTTTGTAAACCACCTGCACGTCTATTTTGAGAGAGAGCTGTCAGCATGTTTTTAAATGCAGCCTCATTTTTTTTAGCTTCCTCGACGGTTGCATGTGGAGCAAATGATTTAGCCAGTTCTGATGCGGACGGCATGGATGCGGGTGAAGACTGGGGCGCACCTGGTATGCCTGGAGCGCCTGAGGATGACGCAGTGGTTTCTTCTTTGGAGGCTAATTCAGATGAAAACGTCGGCAAAACAGGTTTACGACGGTAAAAATAGATTGTTACATTCTTTTCTGGAAGTCCATAAATCTCACTTACTTTGCGTCGAACTGATGAAAAACTTTTTACGTTAAAATGGAGAAAGTTCAAGTCGCCATAATATGCATAATCATCATCGTCAATTTCAATAATGTTTGATGGATTAAACTGAATAAAAGAAATTTGCCGACCATCTACAACACGAGTAGATTCAAAAATTTGAAATTCACTTTCATCATTTCCTGCAGGCGACACGGATGCACCTGTGGTATCTCGGGAGGGAGGAATAGAAAAAGAACGTGGTGGAGATGAAGAGGAATTTGATGATGATTCGTTTGTAGAAGAAACAGAAGACCGTTTGCGACCAATGTATTCGTAGAGAGCTTTATTAAGTTTTGCAGGTAGCAAGTTATTTTTAATTGGATCAAGACAAACATGCACTTCAAATCGATACTTTGCTAGAATTCTACAGATAACTTCCAAGACAGATAATCCTGTTCTAAATACAGGAACACGAATAATATATTCAGTTGATGTGCGTCCATCTTCAGAAGGCACATGAATATGTGCAAATGGAATATCAATCAGTCCTTTGTTTTCTAGTCCTACAATATCTTCTGCTTCAATATAGGTTGAGAATTGAATATCCTGAGTTATTTCAATCCCACATTGGTGCAATTAGAATTACATTTTATCAGCCAAACTGTCTATTAAGATGGTGAGATTTCAATCCCACATTGGTGCAATTAGAATTTTCCCTTTTTGATGAGGGAAAACGCAATGCTAACCAAATTTCAATCCCACATTGGTGCAATTAGAATAAGAGCGAATATGTTTTATCAGCCGAGCTGATGATAATTTCAATCCCACATTGGTGCAATTAGAATTGCGACGGGCTTTATCAACTTTTATAGTCATGTATTCATTTCAATCCCACATTGGTGCAATTAGAATTAGTCATGTAAACACCCCTTGTAGCGTTTAAGCTACAATTTCAATCCCACATTGGTGCAATTAGAATTCTGAGGTAATTAAGAAAAATAAAGAGGCGATCTCATTTCAATCCCACATTGGTGCAATTAGAATCCGAATCCATCTTCGGGGAGGACCTACATTCCTACATTTCAATCCCACATTGGTGCAATTAGAATACTTTCTCCATTTTAACGTAAAAAGTTTTTCATCAGTTATTTCAATCCCACATTGGTGCAATTAGAATTTCACTTTAGAGTTCCAACAGGACTAAAACGTTTTGAATTTCAATCCCACATTGGTGCAATTAGAATTGGGACGTAAATGCACTTCTCATGCGACGCTATTCATTTCAATCCCACATTGGTGCAATTAGAATCTGCGTTATTTCTTCTCATTTGAACCAAGCAGGCAGATTTCAATCCCACATTGGTGCAATTAGAATGTTATCCCTGAGCTGACAACACGTCTCTCCGTCTTTATTTCAATCCCACATTGGTGCAATTAGAATGTGCACGTTACCGTAGTCATGAGCAGCTACCAGTCGTATTTCAATCCCACATTGGTGCAATTAGAATTTTGCCTGCTTTTTTTATTTAGTCTCAAAAAAAAATATTTCAATCCCACATTGGTGCAATTAGAATCTCTATCTCCGTATGAGCTTGAAATTGCCGAAGTGGATTTCAATCCCACATTGGTGCAATTAGAATATACACAATAATTAGATACACGATAATAGGGAAGATTCGATTTCAATCCCACATTGGTGCAATTAGAATAGTTCTGCTCAAGTTTTAGTGTGCGCTTTTAATAAGATTTCAATCCCACATTGGTGCAATTAGAATAAAGAACCTTTACATTGTGACGAGAGTGTGATTTTCCAATTTCAATCCCACATTGGTGCAATTAGAATCAAAACTTAGAAATTGTATTAGCTTCTACGCATGCTTATTTCAATCCCACATTGGTGCAATTAGAATCGCCAGCGCCACTTAAATATCTTTCCTGACATTTATTTCAATCCCACATTGGTGCAATTAGAATAGGCGTCCTCATCACTTCGTTCTCACTGAGCGAAGTGGTATTTCAATCCCACATTGGTGCAATTAGAATGTGTGTTCGGGGTGTGTGTTGTTGTGCGAATTTTTGATTTCAATCCCACATTGGTGCAATTAGAATCTGCCCCCCGCAGGAACGCTCCCCTGAGGGGCTTTGATTTCAATCCCACATTGGTGCAATTAGAATTAAGCGTTCCTATAAGCCTCTTAAAATCGTCACAAACATTTCAATCCCACATTGGTGCAATTAGAATTCAAACAAAATGTCCTGGGCAGTTTCTGAAAACCCAATTTCAATCCCACATTGGTGCAATTAGAATTCACCAGAACCATCTATCTGGTCTTGCGAAGTTAAATTTCAATCCCACATTGGTGCAATTAGAATAATATTCATTTTTTCTTTCTTTTTTCTGCGCTGCTTCATTTCAATCCCACATTGGTGCAATTAGAATGCAAGTTCAATATGAGACTTGCCGCAGCGATAATTTACATTTCAATCCCACATTGGTGCAATTAGAATGAATTTAGAATCCCCAATCCACGCCCGCATTTCCACTATTTCAATCCCACATTGGTGCAATTAGAATCGCAACAGCGTCAACAAGAATGTTTCCCTCTGAACTCTATTTCAATCCCACATTGGTGCAATTAGAATAAGGCGGCGTCGCTGAAGTGTTTGAAGAGGGATTCTATTTCAATCCCACATTGGTGCAATTAGAATATTCCACATCCTAAGGCGAAGGGGGTTGCTCTTACGCATTTCAATCCCACATTGGTGCAATTAGAATTTTGTGTATATGTTGTGTGTTGTGATGGATGTGTATATTTCAATCCCACATTGGTGCAATTAGAATACGATAGACATAGCATTTAATTAACGGTTTAACAAATTTCAATCCCACATTGGTGCAATTAGAATTGCCTGCGCTAGCGACGGCATTGCACTGCATGCGATTTCAATCCCACATTGGTGCAATTAGAATTGTAGGGAGAGTTCGCATCCATGTCTTCATAATCATTTCAATCCCACATTGGTGCAATTAGAATTTGTTAGCTTTTACATAAAATTTTTTTACTTTTTTATTTCAATCCCACATTGGTGCAATTAGAATAGGCGCTACGTTTTGCAACGTAACAATCACGCCCTCATTTCAATCCCACATTGGTGCAATTAGAATTAAGCAAAAAGTCTCCCGTAAAGAAAAACGGCACAAATTTCAATCCCACATTGGTGCAATTAGAATTGAAGTGTAAGTCTGGGTGTACGCGGTCGCCGGTGCGATTTCAATCCCACATTGGTGCAATTAGAATTTTCATGGAGACGCCATCAAGTGAAAACACCTTGTATTTCAATCCCACATTGGTGCAATTAGAATCCCAGACATAGTCTCTGAGGGCAAACTCCCTTGCGAATTTCAATCCCACATTGGTGCAATTAGAATAGAGAAACAGAAAAACAATTTCTGAACTCCCGCCACCCAATTTCAATCCCACATTGGTGCAATTAGAATCCATGAAACAGTTACAAAACGCTCTCGCGACCATCTTATTTCAATCCCACATTGGTGCAATTAGAATCCCAGTCGAAGTATAAGCAGCTCCATCTGTCTATCCATATTTCAATCCCACATTGGTGCAATTAGAATGAGCGGTCTACAGCGTCCAGAACCAAAGCCAGCAACTTATTTCAATCCCACATTGGTGCAATTAGAATTCGGAAAACGTATCCGTTATCGAATACAAATACCTATTTCAATCCCACATTGGTGCAATTAGAATCTTCGGGATGCAGTATGACTTCGCATCCCGGACAAATATTTCAATCCCACATTGGTGCAATTAGAATTCTCATTTACTCAGGGATAACTGTGTTCCCTGAGCTATTTCAATCCCACATTGGTGCAATTAGAATCGCGAAAACAATTGCGCGGGCTGCCCATGCCGCGCGGAATTTCAATCCCACATTGGTGCAATTAGAATATGCTTCGTTGCGTATTGCTCAGTCTTATATTGTCCATTTCAATCCCACATTGGTGCAATTAGAATGGCATCGTACTTCGTTGCAATTTCCGCGATCGCCGATTTCAATCCCACATTGGTGCAATTAGAATAGCGCTCAGGCATAAAGCGCTCCCGCTGCTTGCGCAATTTCAATCCCACATTGGTGCAATTAGAATGCTTTATATTGAATGTTCACATAGCTTTATATTGAAATTTCAATCCCACATTGGTGCAATTAGAATTCGGTTTCGTAATTTTTTTTTTAATTGGGGGAATGAAATTTCAATCCCACATTGGTGCAATTAGAATCCTGAGCTTGGATACGAGATGACCCGGGATATTTTCATTTCAATCCCACATTGGTGCAATTAGAATGTTTCTTTTTTTTTTTGCTCAAACGGACAAAGCACATTTCAATCCCACATTGGTGCAATTAGAATATGTTCCACTTCAAATAGATAATCAGCCAATTTTTGATTTCAATCCCACATTGGTGCAATTAGAATATTTATGACGGCGAAACCTTCAGACTATGCAGAATTATTTCAATCCCACATTGGTGCAATTAGAATTATCATTCTTCCTCGCAAACAATTCATTTAGATATTAAGAAAGACAAACTTTCTATAGTTGGCACGGATCGATATATACTCCGCTATTCAGAACAGCCCTATATGTATCTTTCTCACTATTTCAAGCCACTTCCTGTCAAAACTAAGGAAGGACATCGTTTATCTTCTTTGGACACATTGTCTTATAATGAAGAAGACGGTATTACGATGAATGTTCCGTTTTTATTTGCACAGTCTCTCTTATCTTGTTTAGAACAAACAAAGATTTATGCGGACGATAAAATTTTAATTAAAACGTATGGATATAAACCTTGTTTTGTTGAACACCAGTCTAATTCTACGGCAGTAGATAGATGGAGCGAGTATCTTTTACGTTATCACATATCACGTGTTGAGTTTAGAAAAGAGGGAGTATGGCGGTTTGTTATTGAACCATTTCATGGTGAGATATTTCCTAATTATCCTAGTGTGATTCGTCAATGTCCTGTTGCAAAAGCAGTTGTATCAACACGTGATATGCTTCATGCTTTAGATTTATTAGCAGAGCAGTATGTGCTACGTTCACGGGCTTTAGATCTTCGGGTTGGACATAAAAAAGAGTGTGGTGTAAA
>JANWWA010000029.1 GCA_025056565.1 Chloroherpetonaceae bacterium
AATTAGAATTCCTTCGGTCGCGTCGAGCGCTTGTCTTCAGTGCCGTCATTTCAATCCCACATTGGTGCAATTAGAATGTAATCCGAGGCACAGACGGCGAACGCTGGTAGACTTGATTTCAATCCCACATTGGTGCAATTAGAATGCCTCCGCCGTCGCCGTTCCCGTACCGCAGGTGGCGATTTCAATCCCACATTGGTGCAATTAGAATGTGGATTGATATGGACGCTGGGGTATCACTTTGGGGAATTTCAATCCCACATTGGTGCAATTAGAATTGGGACGTCGACGCCCTCTTAATGCGCCGCTACTCATTTCAATCCCACATTGGTGCAATTAGAATATCAAACTCCACTTTGTCTTGTTCTGCCAAGCGCTCATTTCAATCCCACATTGGTGCAATTAGAATTTCTGCGTCGGACTGGTCATTTTCGTCTGCGTCGGACATTTCAATCCCACATTGGTGCAATTAGAATGAACCAGCGCTGCCTGAGTCAGTGGAGTTTGAAGCAATTTCAATCCCACATTGGTGCAATTAGAATCGACGCCCCGAATGCAGAAACCGTGGCCTACAACTGATTTCAATCCCACATTGGTGCAATTAGAATCGACGGCGAAGACGTTGAAGACAGCGAGGAAACGCTTAATTTCAATCCCACATTGGTGCAATTAGAATAATACCTCGCCATCTCCTCTACGTCGTTCCTTTCCGAATTTCAATCCCACATTGGTGCAATTAGAATCGTGCGTGCTTCTCTACGAACGCACGCTGATTGCATTTCAATCCCACATTGGTGCAATTAGAATCCGAACTTGATAATTCGTCAGCTTCCGCCAGCTGGATTTCAATCCCACATTGGTGCAATTAGAATTTGCGGTTACGAAGAACGGCAACCGCACATAGCACATTTCAATCCCACATTGGTGCAATTAGAATTTCAGGCTCGTCGCCAACGTCTTTCATTAGTTCTTCATTTCAATCCCACATTGGTGCAATTAGAATCCAATCCACGCCCGCACTTCCACTTGACGAATAAGTATTTCAATCCCACATTGGTGCAATTAGAATGCTCGTTAAACTTTTCCTTGTCTTGCAGGACGCGAAATTTCAATCCCACATTGGTGCAATTAGAATCAAAACAGGCGTTTTCCAGTTTGGCGCGCAGCAGCAATTTCAATCCCACATTGGTGCAATTAGAATCAGTGCAGCATCGGCGATGTGGGAGAAGAACATAGCTATTTCAATCCCACATTGGTGCAATTAGAATGGCTCTGACGTCAAAGCGCAGGGAGTAGTATGTAATGATTTCAATCCCACATTGGTGCAATTAGAATTGAGCTGGCGGACATTATGCGTCAAATCCTGCAGAAATTTCAATCCCACATTGGTGCAATTAGAATCGTGTTGCGATACACTTCAAACCGTCCGCCTACGACATTTCAATCCCACATTGGTGCAATTAGAATCCGCCGCCACACGGCGAGCGAACCGCTCGTCGCACATTTCAATCCCACATTGGTGCAATTAGAATTCCGACACAGGTGATGACGAAGAAGATTCCGACGCATTTCAATCCCACATTGGTGCAATTAGAATCCGCTGGTTTTCTTCTCTAAGGACTTTTCCTCAGAATTTCAATCCCACATTGGTGCAATTAGAATCTATGAACATCGACCGAAAGCGATAGTAGTAGTTTGAATTTCAATCCCACATTGGTGCAATTAGAATCAGCAGCTTAACAAGCAAGTCTTCCTCGCGTGTGCATTTCAATCCCACATTGGTGCAATTAGAATGTGGACACGGTGTCTGTGATAGGCGGCACGTCGATGAATTTCAATCCCACATTGGTGCAATTAGAATTACCCGACGTGCTTCACGCGGATGATTGCGTGAAGCTATTTCAATCCCACATTGGTGCAATTAGAATGCACATCGCCCACCTCTTCTATTCTCGAGAAACGGTATTTCAATCCCACATTGGTGCAATTAGAATAAATTCGCTGGATGCTCGGCAACCACGAACTGCGCTATTTCAATCCCACATTGGTGCAATTAGAATTCTCATTGCTGTCTTGTCTCCTTTCCTTGTTTAATTATTTCAATCCCACATTGGTGCAATTAGAATTCGACGCGAATGACTATGCCGCTTCCGAATATGCAGAATTTCAATCCCACATTGGTGCAATTAGAATAAGCTGGACTGGTGCAGGCGAATTCGCTCATTTCCGCATTTCAATCCCACATTGGTGCAATTAGAATCACGAAGGGACTGTCGTGCATGTAGATACGATTTCAATGCGCAGTTGAGACAGCGCTGAAAACAGTTCGCCTCTGACTGTCGTGCATGTAGATACGATTTCAATCCCACATTGGTGCAATTAGAATGCCATGACTGCCGCGTCGCACAAGTGGTCTTTTGATTCATTTCAATCCCACATTGGTGCAATTAGAATCGTTGTCAAAGTAGTACACCTTTGCGACATAGCGCGAATTTCAATCCCACATTGGTGCAATTAGAATGATTTACCGCTTAGTCCCATTTCCAATTCATCTAAATTTCAATCCCACATTGGTGCAATTAGAATACTGGTCGAGAATGACCAGTCCGACGCGGAGGGTGATTTCAATCCCACATTGGTGCAATTAGAATATGAAGAGGATAATGACGATTACGATTGGGAAGATATTTCAATCCCACATTGGTGCAATTAGAATTAGCGTTGGGCGTAGCGTTGGGTGCAGCGTTGGGTGATTTCAATCCCACATTGGTGCAATTAGAATGCAAGAAAGAGCGAGTCGTGCTCGTGCTCGACACGAGATTTCAATCCCACATTGGTGCAATTAGAATACTGGTGTCAGGGGCTGAGTCTGAAAAGAGACTTTAATTTCAATCCCACATTGGTGCAATTAGAATCGAGGTGTTCGGGAAGCCACTCACCAACTGCTTCTCGAAATTTCAATCCCACATTGGTGCAATTAGAATTCTCATCTTGTCGCCTCCCTTCCTTGTTTAATTTGAGAATTTCAATCCCACATTGGTGCAATTAGAATAGGACGCTGTCCTGAGAGCAAACTTGCCATGGCGTCATTTCAATCCCACATTGGTGCAATTAGAATTAATATCCTAACCATGCGTTGAGGATAGCCCGCTGGAAATTTCAATCCCACATTGGTGCAATTAGAATCGTGCGTGGCGCAAAGAGACTGTGTAACTTGACATCTATTTCAATCCCACATTGGTGCAATTAGAATAAAATCCTGAACCCGTCCTCGCAGGCCTTGTCGTCATATTTCAATCCCACATTGGTGCAATTAGAATTAGCTAAAAGAACTCAAAATCTCCTTTCCAAAAATTATTTCAATCCCACATTGGTGCAATTAGAATGATGGACGATTTTTCGCACGAGTAAACATCACGCTGATTTCAATCCCACATTGGTGCAATTAGAATGAGGATGAAGAGGATGACGATTGGGAAAATGATGACATTTCAATCCCACATTGGTGCAATTAGAATACTTCCTTTATATCCGCGTTCGAGAAGTAGTTGGTGAGATTTCAATCCCACATTGGTGCAATTAGAATGAATGGGACGTCAACGCCCTCCTGATGCGCCGCTACTCATTTCAATCCCACATTGGTGCAATTAGAATGGTCGTCGTCTGTGCGCGCAATCACCACGATGCCCGTATTTCAATCCCACATTGGTGCAATTAGAATAGTGCGGGCGTGGATTGGGGCAGCGTTGTAAAGCGTATTTCAATCCCACATTGGTGCAATTAGAATAGCTAAAAGATTTAACGAAAAGACAGTCGCGCAGGCATTTCAATCCCACATTGGTGCAATTAGAATGGTATCAACTACCCGAGTACGGCAACAATGCTGTTGATTTCAATCCCACATTGGTGCAATTAGAATACGAAGGTTGTGGTGAGCGAAGAAGGCCTTGTCGCTATTTCAATCCCACATTGGTGCAATTAGAATTAACCAAACGATTCGAAGGAAAGACAATTGCGCATGCATTTCAATCCCACATTGGTGCAATTAGAATTCCTCTTCATCCTCTTCATCCTCTGCACCCTCTGCGTATTTCAATCCCACATTGGTGCAATTAGAATTTAGAAAAGTCAATGGACTGCCCGCTCTGGGGACAGATTTCAATCCCACATTGGTGCAATTAGAATACGGTTGAGACGGGTTTGATTCATTTGGGATGGCAGTATTTCAATCCCACATTGGTGCAATTAGAATTAGAGAAGCACACAGGATGAAATAAGAGGATGGTTATTTCAATCCCACATTGGTGCAATTAGAATAAGAAAAGCCCCTCTCATGGAGGGGTTTGAATGTCATTTCAATCCCACATTGGTGCAATTAGAATTTGAGACTAAATTTTGTCCCGATGCTGAGTCAAATTGATTTCAATCCCACATTGGTGCAATTAGAATGCACTTGGACGGGTTTTGTCCCACTCGTCCAAAACAATTTCAATCCCACATTGGTGCAATTAGAATCATATCGGCGAAATCGTGGATTTCTAGGAGATGAAAATTTCAATCCCACATTGGTGCAATTAGAATACAGTGCGATTGAATGCTTCAATCGCACCAAGTTCATATTTCAATCCCACATTGGTGCAATTAGAATGATGTCCACCCTGAAACTCCTTTTATCCAGAAAGAGAAATTTCAATCCCACATTGGTGCAATTAGAATGCAATGACAATGACGATGACAAATTTCAATCCCACATATTTCAATCCCACATTGGTGCAATTAGAATCACCAAAAGGGCTGTGGTCGAAGAGCCACAGCCTGAATTTCAATCCCACATTGGTGCAATTAGAATTACATTATCGACCCCCATAGCGGGGTTTGTTACGGAATTTCAATCCCACATTGGTGCAATTAGAATCCTGAAATCCATGCGATTATCCGTGTGGTCCATAAAATTTCAATCCCACATTGGTGCAATTAGAATCTACGACGCTCCTAATGGAGAGACATTTTCGTATAACAGATTTCAATCCCACATTGGTGCAATTAGAATTGAGAATACAGGTTATCAATCCTGTATTTACACCAACATTTCAATCCCACATTGGTGCAATTAGAATGCCTCAGATAATCGAAATCAAGTCATTTACTATTTATTTCAATCCCACATTAGTGCAATTAGAATCAGAAAAAAGTCTGACTGAAAAAAAAAATTAATTTTTATTTCAATCCCACATTGGTGCAATTAGAATTAGACGCGGCGGACGCGTTAGGTCCGCACGCGGACATTTCAATCCCACATTGGTGCAATTAGAATTAGTTGTGCCCCAGAGACCAATCCAAAAACTTTCGCAATTTCAATCC
>JANWWA010000030.1 GCA_025056565.1 Chloroherpetonaceae bacterium
TTAAGAGAAATGGAGGAAAATGGAATTATTTGAAAACAGACGGGACGCTATTGAGCGAGTTGGATTTTGATTCCAAACCCCATATGCGCGCCAAAGATTGGATTCGAGTCGACATTGACGGAAAAACGCAATACATAACAACACGTTACGGCATTCTTTCCGACTCTCTATCGGAAACCTACGAAGAAATCAAAATCGAAAGAATGCGGGATGCTTTATCGATTTGGCTTTCGTCATCACAAACTTAAAACGACCTAACGATGAACCCCGAAGAACTCCAACGCGAACTGATAGAAAAGCTCAACGCCCTTTCGCAATCCCAAAACCGCCTACTCTACAACATTGACTATGATGAAGGGCAAGTCATCGCTGCCGCCAAAAAGCCACTTGGAAAGATGCCTTTCCGCTCTTGCTATGCTGGGCAAGTATCGGTTTTGTTCACTCCAATTTTGCGTCGGAGGTAGCTGATGTGAATGTGATCGTTCACAGGGTAATTTGCGCATTTGAGGCATGCTTTTTAACTTCCGACTGCAATAACTGCGCAAGCGGCATGCGAGCGTATGGTTGGTGGATTAAGTAGTTGTGATTTGAGATGCATTAGCGACTAACCGACTAATCGTTTAACCTCAACTAACTGCCAAAATTACTTTTTTCTTCAAACGCAAATTCAAGAATCGCTATTTCAACAACCCAAACCAATCCAAGAAATGTTCGCAGCATATCTGCCCGCCGAATATCAACACCAACACGAGCGCGAAATGTTTGAATACCTTGTCCATGCGCTCAAAAGAGAGTTTGAAAACAATCAAGATGAGTATGCGTTCTTGATTGGGAATCTTTATTGTAATGGGTCGGAATTTGACGCGATCCTTATCAAGAAAGACGCAATAACTGTTTTAGAGTTCAAGAACTATTCGGGAGATATAGTCGCCGTCGAGGGAGGAAACTGGACTTGTGATGGAAATCCAATTCTCGGCGGCAACAACAGAAACCCATACCAACAAGTCAGAAGGAACAAGTTTGCGCTCCTGAACTATTTGAGAGACTATACGGACTTTCTGCAGCGACCAGAACAATTAACCCAAAACAACCTTGGGCATATAACTGGGATTGTAGTTTTTAAGCGATGCAATGCGATTAATGATAACGGAATCTCAGCTACGGTAAAGCCTTGGTTTCACATCACCGACCAAGAGCATATAGTTGATAAGATCAAGAAAATAGCATCGCCAGAAATACACTTGACAAAAGACCAGATACAGAGGTTCATCAAACAAGTTCATCTCGAGGCAAGTCAGCTTCCTGAAACGATGCAAGCTCCAGCCATTCAAGTCGTTCAAGACGAGCCGCCTCCAACAGAGATGCAGCCTCATCCCAAAGAAGAGACGCACGCAATCCAAGCGGAAGAAGCTGAACAGGATCGCGAGATGGCGTGCATCAAAGCGGCACTATCCGAGTGTGGTTTTAAGACGGTTTATTCGCTGAGAAAGAATGGCAGAGAGCCAGAGACAGTTTCAGTTGAGGGACTGCAGCTACACCAAAACGCCCGGAAATTTTTGGAATTATTTGGCGGAAAAGCGTATAAACATCAATATATCGGACTTGAACTCTACAAGAATAACAAAAACGTATGCATAGCGACCTCGACGGGTTCAGGAAAGAGCGAGGTTTTCTTCATAAGCGCGATTGACTTGATATCCCGCAATCCAAATGCGAGAGTTCTGGCTGTTTACCCGATGAAAGCACTGAATAGGCAGCAAGAAGAGAGATGGAAAGACGCTCTCAGGGAAGCACAGATGTCTGACGGACTAGCTGGCAGAATTGATGGGGACATTGATATAAGACATAGAGAAGATATCGTAAGAAAATCCAAAATAGTTCTCATAACTCCAGACGTGCTTCACAGCTGGATGCTTGCTAATCTGCACGACAGGAACATAAAGAATTTCCTGAGAGGTCTAAGACTCGTGGTTATTGATGAGATACATACCTACACTGGAGTTTTTGGGAGCAATTCTGCCTACTTGTTCAGGCGTCTTAATCACGCAGTTTTTAATCTCGGCGGACATATACCACAATACTTGGCAGCATCCGCAACCATAGACAATCCTCAAGAGCATCTAATCAACCTCACGGGTCTCAACTTCGAGGTTATTGAGAAAGAGCATGAGACCCACAGAACCTACCCAGTTGATATATTGATGGTTAACGCAAATGACAACCATATCAGAAGACTAGCGCAGCTTTTGAATAGATTTGCAAACGAGCAAATGTGCGACAATGAATACAGAGCGATAACATTCATTGATAGCAGACAAGTCGTCAGGTTATGCGCTCTAATCGCAGCCGGAGCGTGTGTCGACGAAAATATTGAGATTGGAGATGAGGCAAACGATGACGCTTCGGGTCTGCCTATTGACGAATTAAATCAGCAAGTAAGAATAAGAAGAATTCAGCCATACATTGCTGGATTGAATGTAGAAGATGCTGAAACGATACAAAGGGAATTTGAGCAGGGGACGATCCGCTCAGTCGTATCAACGTCGGCGTTGGAGATTGGTTTAGATATTGGTCAGCTCGATCTTTGCATACTCTATGGAATTCCATTATCAGCGACAAGTTTCTACCAAAGAATCGGTCGCGTTGGGCGAAATAAGAGAGGTTTTGTCATCGTGATAAATGATCAAAGTTTTCAGTCCGAGGCTTATTTTAAGCGTCCCCACTCAATCTTGTCAATTCCATATTCTGCGCCTAAGCTGTATTTAGAGAATGAGAATATTGAGTTCATCAATGTTCTTTGCTTCGCTCATAATAATTGTGAGTATGAAAACACTGCGCAGAATCCTGATGAGATTAATGTCGAGGAGCGTGCGAACTTTCCCGCGCATTTCGTAGACCGCACGAGAGACTTGCGCGAGGGTCAGCTGCCGAAACATCTTGGCAGAATTAGACAAGAAGTTGAAGATGTCGGCAAGTCGCCACATCTGATATTTCCTCTCAGAGACCTACAATCGCTATACGAAGTTCGTTGGCAAAAGAACAAACTTGGAACTTTATCACGAAGGTATCAATTCCGAGAAGCTTATCCAGGCGCAATATATTACTATAATCACAGAGCCTACAGAGTTTTATCTGTAAATCACCAACTCAAAGAGATTAGAGTTAGACCAGAAAGCACATACTACTACACAAAACCAATTATTCTTCCGCCATTGATTCAACCCAACTTCCGTGAATCAGTGTATTCCTTTGCAGTCTATGGAGAACTAAAAGTTTTTGAGACCGAAGATAATGTTACTGAAAGCATTTCTGGATACGTAGAACAACGAGGGGATCAAAAGCAGGCTCAATATTACTACGATCTAGGATTCAACTTCAGGTATCACAGTATGTACTTATACACTTCGGGCGTTCATCTATCCCATCCGCGCTTGCAGAACCTTAACAACACGCATTTAGGTTTTTTGTCTGAATTATTCTTCGAGGCATTCCTATCCGTCGTTCCTATTGAAAGGCAGGATGTGGGATTTGGCTATGGAGAGATAGCGAGGGATAATGCCGCATTCCCTATAAGGAGCGGTGAAACATTCATATGCGTGTATGATCAGACATATGGCAGTTTAAGACTGACCTCGCCACTTACAAACGAATCCAATCTGATGAAGGTATTAGATAGGTCTATTGAGTTTCTTAACACGGAAAGAGCGCAAAAAATGCTACGGGAAAAGGAAATTTATCATGGCGAGATTCACAACTTTTCCGACTATCTTAATGAGATGAAGTCTTGTCTTGCCAAAAATGAGAGACAAGAAATACGAGCTGAAGAAGAAGTAAGGGTTAGCGCAGGAAGCGTCAATTTGATAAGACCCTATCAGGGTAGAGGGGCTACAAAGAACTGGGCTGTCTCAAAGGGCAGAAATCCAAGAAAAGAGCTTTTCTTCTATGTGCTCAGCATTGACTGGATGGGAAGGATGTATCGCGGATATTACGAGGACAGTATCAGCTTTGATGGTAATGAAATTGTCACACAGATTGGAAATGTTAAAGTTCAACCTGTTTGCGTTCCAATACAGGATATAGAGGCAATTCCAAACGTTAGCCGAACAATGATTTACGACGAATGTAAAGATGAATTGATTGATGAGGAAAGTAAAGAAATTTTCTGAATCTTCAATCAGAGGAGAACTCTGTGTTTGCGTTTAGGTTGTTAGTCAGCCTATGCTCGCTGTTCTTTTTTCACTCTCCATCTCGCGAAATTAACGAGAGTTTGGTTGTGCCACAGGGACAGCGAATGCTGCTTCCTTCGCGCAGCCAACTGCTCCGATGTTATGTTGCAAACGTCGCAAATCACGTTTGCGGCTTTTGCTGGCGCGCGAAGGCGAAAACGGCATCACATTTGGCAGATACATCGGCGAAACAAAGCAGGATGAAGATGCGGCAAATGAGGCATACAAGGCGCAGTTTGGCGAAGACCCATTGCCAAACGAACTCCTTTCGCGCGATGAAATGCAAGCCCGACCGCCCCATATCTTGCTCACCAACTACGCAATGCTCGAGTATCTCCTGCTTCGTCCTGATGATTCAGTTTTCTTCGATGGCGACAAGGCTCGGCATTGGAAATTTCTCGTGATGGACGAAGTGCATACCTACGACGGCGCAAAAGGCATTGAAACCGCAATGCTTCTGCGCCGTCTAAAAGAGCGCATTGCACGGAGCCACCCAAACCTGAAACTGCAATACATTGCCACGAGCGCCACGCTTGGCGGAAAAGATAGCGACCAAGACGCCAAACGCTTCGCCGCCAATCTTTTCTCCGAACCCGAAGAGACTTGGGACATCGCCAAGGCGCAAGTCATTGACCAAGATGCGCACCCTGCGCCTGCT
>JANWWA010000031.1 GCA_025056565.1 Chloroherpetonaceae bacterium
TGTTTGTAACAATTTTGAGGGGCTTGTAGGAACGCTATTCTAATTGCACCAATGTGGGATTGAAATTAATAAAAATAGCCGTCTCTGAGCAACACATAGAAATTCTAATTGCACCAATGTGGGATTGAAATCAAGTATGCGGCAGTTTCTTTTTTTTTTGCTCAAAATTCTAATTGCACCAATGTGGGATTGAAATTTTGCATCAGCAGCTTATTGCGTATTTAGGGTCGAATTCTAATTGCACCAATGTGGGATTGAAATCTTTTATGGCAGAAAGGACAATTAGCGTTGAACGAGATTCTAATTGCACCAATGTGGGATTGAAATGCGATATGGCTTGGATGGCGTGGATTTTTCTATTGGTTATTCTAATTGCACCAATGTGGGATTGAAATACCGCGAAAGATTACGCAAAGGCGGTCCTCTTTCGATTCTAATTGCACCAATGTGGGATTGAAATATTTTCCGCTGTCTTCTCTTAACATGTCTCTTAACAATTCTAATTGCACCAATGTGGGATTGA
Organism: Chloroherpetonaceae bacterium; assembly: GCA_025056565.1. NCBI lineage: Bacteria > Pseudomonadati > Chlorobiota > Chlorobiia > Chlorobiales > Chloroherpetonaceae > Chloroherpetonaceae bacterium. Next base: position 524 of record JANWWA010000031.1, read on the forward strand.
AATTGAAGGAAGGGAGTGTAGTCGGGGTGGTAGGAGACGAGGGTATAGCCGAGGGCAGATGAAAATTCTTGATATTTGAATTGGGTTGTATCCCATACTGCGCAGATAAGGGTAGGTTCAAATACGTTAAAGTATGTATTGATAAATTGAGTGAATGGCATAAATGGAGCGTCGGAGTCGTCGTCGAATGTGATAAAGTCTGGGGTAGAAAACATGTATTCAGACATGTTGTTCCATGTGAATAGATCTCCGTTTTCAAGGAGAAAAACGTGGTCTTGTTCGATGGTTACAGGAAGATACAAATGAGGGGTATCGGTGGGATTATTTTCGATATCATCTTCATAGAGCAGTTCGTCTTGTTGGATGATCGGTGAGGAGAGGGAAGAGGTGGGGAGATAAGCGTCTGGGTTAGGATAGGACGGCTCTTTGATGTAGAGCATGGCGACTTGTCCGAGCGACAGAGCTAGATATATGTTGTTGGGTTCAATAGTGAAGGCGGTGTCGGAGTGTCTGAATGTGAGTTTCATGTTCGTTTATTGAAAGTTTAGTTTAATTTTTCATTATTTTTTTTTCTTAGGTAGTATACGGTAGGTGATAAAAAAAAAAGTTTCGTAGGGTGAGGGGTGGAGAGGGGTATTGAGGGGGTGGGGATAATAATTTAGTTGATATTTAATTGATTTGTTGAAACTTTTTTGATAGGGTATCGTATAAAAAAGTAACTTCACACGGAAAAATGTCTGCCTGCTCCGTGTTGGGGGATAGAAAGAAAACAGTCGGGCGGCAAAAAAATATGGACTTAACTAAGAAAGAGGAATTGAGATTTTTAAAAGATAGAAAGACGGGATCTATTCTTGTTTTATACAAAGAAGATTTTTTTGATGTGATTTATCTTGGACATGATATAACGGTATATGAGCAGCCGTTAGAATTAGCGTATAAGTCAGTGGATCAGTTATCAGGTGCTGGTGAAAGTAAGTATCATTGGATAAAAGGAGAGCCGTATGTAGAGAAATATGCTGATTTTTTGTATGTTCATGAAGGACGCCCGATTTGTTATGGAGAGAATGTTGTTACTAGGTATGGAAAGAGTAGTTTGTTTAAGAAAAAGAAAAGTAAAAGACTTTATACTCTTAGTAAACATTCTAATTGCACCAATGTGGGATTGAAATTAGTTCAGAGATTGCCTGTCTATTTTTCTTGATTATTCATTCTAATTGCACCAATGTGGGATTGAAATTTGATTTTATCATCAAAATTACCTATACAGGCAACTTATTCTAATTGCACCAATGTGGGATTGAAATATTCCAACGCAGAAAAAGTGGCATTTTGTAATGAGAATTCTAATTGCACCAATGTGGGATTGAAATGACCTTTCATATGAAATAGCAGAAGGTGATGACGAGATTCTAATTGCACCAATGTGGGATTGAAATAGTGCGGATTCATTTTTATTGAACTTCTTGCAAACAGGATTCTAATTGCACCAATGTGGGATTGAAATTATTGAAGCGCTGTCGATAGAACTCGGGAGAATATAATTCTAATTGCACCAATGTGGGATTGAAATACGACTGTGCCGCGCACGTCATTTGAGGCAGTTACATTCTAATTGCACCAATGTGGGATTGAAATTGTTGAGGAAGGCGATACCGTTAGAAAAATCAATGATTCTAATTGCACCAATGTGGGATTGAAATTGGCACGAGCTGAGCCGCAGAACCGTTGTGTTCTTATTCTAATTGCACCAATGTGGGATTGAAATTCATCATCTTCCCAATCGTCCCAATCATCTTCCCAGTATTCTAATTGCACCAATGTGGGATTGAAATTGACAATTTTAAGGGGCTTAGATGAATACTTACATCATTCTAATTGCACCAATGTGGGATTGAAATGAGTTTGACAACGCAGGGATGTCTGGATGCGGAGCGATTCTAATTGCACCAATGTGGGATTGAAATAGCCAGCAACTTTGCCCGCATCTCCCGTCGCATGCGTATTCTAATTGCACCAATGTGGGATTGAAATGGAACTGCGCCAACTCATAGACGCGGCGGACACGTTAATTCTAATTGCACCAATGTGGGATTGAAATCATCGCCGACTTTCTTTATATCCGCGTTCGAGAAGCATTCTAATTGCACCAATGTGGGATTGAAATTGTTGAGGAAGGCGATACCGCTCGAGGACTCGCTTGAATTCTAATTGCACCAATGTGGGATTGAAATGCATTGCGTCGAGGGATGACCAGACGCGCGCGGCGCATTCTAATTGCACCAATGTGGGATTGAAATGTGCCTTACAGGTTAGCGATTAAGCAAGCGACAAAGTATTCTAATTGCACCAATGTGGGATTGAAATCTTTGGGGACAAGAAGGGGAAGTCGTGTTCGAGAGCGATTCTAATTGCACCAATGTGGGATTGAAATTAGTGATACACGTCCTGCTCTTCAGCATTGTTTGGGGCATTCTAATTGCACCAATGTGGGATTGAAATACGAGCGCGGCCAAACGCGCTTCATGCCAGCAGCGGATTCTAATTGCACCAATGTGGGATTGAAATCTCCTTCGGCGGCTGCCGCTCATTGAATTTAAGCCGATTCTAATTGCACCAATGTGGGATTGAAATACATGCTCCACGCGAATAATCGCGTGAAGCTCAGATTCTAATTGCACCAATGTGGGATTGAAATCAGAATATCCAAGACAAGCCGCTGGTGAGCACGGTTCAATTCTAATTGCACCAATGTGGGATTGAAATCAAGCGAAGTCGCGGAATCGGTCGGTTGGCTGCACAATTCTAATTGCACCAATGTGGGATTGAAATTCACCCCTTCATAAAAAAACTGTGCAAAATACTCCTATTCTAATTGCACCAATGTGGGATTGAAATATAGAGTTTGTTCTTCTTGCTCGCCTCGACAACGATTCTAATTGCACCAATGTGGGATTGAAATAAGGAAAAAGTCATTGTGTATCGGTCGCCGACAGGAATTCTAATTGCACCAATGTGGGATTGAAATCAGTTCTTGGATTGTGGCTGGCTTGGAGAGACCAGCATTCTAATTGCACCAATGTGGGATTGAAATTCGACCTGTAAAAGCTTTCTTCGTCAGGGTCGACATTATTCTAATTGCACCAATGTGGGATTGAAATATTTATCACGAAGACGAAAGAAGCGCACGAAGCGCTATTCTAATTGCACCAATGTGGGATTGAAATCTGGCACGTTCAGCGTCAGCACGGTGCTACCGCCTATTCTAATTGCACCAATGTGGGATTGAAATGCTTTCAGTATCTTGGAAACTTCACGATTATTGGGTTAGATTCTAATTGCACCAATGTGGGATTGAAATGACGGCACTGAAGACAAGCGCTCGACGCGACCGAAGGAATTCTAATT
>JANWWA010000032.1 GCA_025056565.1 Chloroherpetonaceae bacterium
CAAGATGCCTCGAATCAGGTCTCACTTTCATTCTAAATGCAACAATTTTGGAATGTAATTAGTTAACTCTTCTCCTCACCTAATCCATGCACGGCGATTCTAATTGCACCAATGTGGGATTGAAATTACTACGGACGCTCCGTGGTAATAAAAGGCGGATATTAATTCTAATTGCACCAATGTGGGATTGAAATAAGAATAAAAACACCTAACTCAATACACTCGTTTTTCAATTCTAATTGCACCAATGTGGGATTGAAATCTGAATGGGCAAAATATATTGCAGTCGTCATTCATCAATTCTAATTGCACCAATGTGGGATTGAAATCGACAACGACATCACCCTCGCCCTCCTCAACATCCAAATTCTAATTGCACCAATGTGGGATTGAAATTTCCCCAGAAATAACAAGACAACACTGTTTTCACTAGTTATTCTAATTGCACCAATGTGGGATTGAAATGCTAGCCCCAGAATTGTTCCGACTTCTCCATTACCATTCTAATTGCACCAATGTGGGATTGAAATAACGTCATCTCATTCCCATTCTCACATACAAAAGAATTCTAATTGCACCAATGTGGGATTGAAATGCTGATACCAACGATTACGCAAAATCATACAAAGCAGGATTCTAATTGCACCAATGTGGGATTGAAATTGAATACCCCCGCCAACTCCTCGAACAACTCGAAAACAATTCTAATTGCACCAATGTGGGATTGAAATCTGCTTGATTTTTCCTTTGAATCAAACAGGCAGTGGTTTATTCTAATTGCACCAATGTGGGATTGAAATAACCCTCATCCAAACCCTCCAAACCCTCCGCTCTAATTCTAATTGCACCAATGTGGGATTGAAATACCACTCCATCGCCTTCTCCTTCAAAACCTTCACCGATTCTAATTGCACCAATGTGGGATTGAAATGGAAAAAAAAAACGAAAAAGATCAAGATACTCAGAAGAAATTCTAATTGCACCAATGTGGGATTGAAATGTGCGAGCATGGGCACTGAACGCTCGCACCGCTTCCCCATTCTAATTGCACCAATGTGGGATTGAAATGCAAACCCTTTCTGCGTTCCAACATACGAGTTTATCCTTATTCTAATTGCACCAATGTGGGATTGAAATCTCCCACTGCACCTCGTCTTCCTCAAACGATTTGAATTCTAATTGCACCAATGTGGGATTGAAATACTCCTACATCCAATACGCCATCAACCGTATCGCTAGATTCTAATTGCACCAATGTGGGATTGAAATGTATCTAACAGCACTAAGGTAGAATTTTGTTAGCTTATTCTAATTGCACCAATGTGGGATTGAAATTTGCCTTTCTGAAAAAAAGGCAACGGCGTGGAAAAATTCTAATTGCACCAATGTGGGATTGAAATAGAGGACTTCAAGTCCGCTGTTCGGAAAGAAAGTTATTCTAATTGCACCAATGTGGGATTGAAATTCGGTTTCGTAATTTTTTTTTTTAATTGGGGGAATGAATTCTAATTGCACCAATGTGGGATTGAAATAAAACAACTTCGGGGGAACAAAGTTCTTGAGGGATACAATTCTAATTGCACCAATGTGGGATTGAAATTAGATTGCTTGACGTGAGTCTCCAACAAAAACAAAACATTCTAATTGCACCAATGTGGGATTGAAATGTGGGAATGTAGGTCTTCCTCGAAAACAACCTCGGGGATTCTAATTGCACCAATGTGGGATTGAAATTGTCGACGACATTTACAGTAAACTGTGTTACCGTCTATTCTAATTGCACCAATGTGGGATTGAAATGCAAGGGAAGCGAGGGTAGTTTGGGGGCGGGTGGTATTCTAATTGCACCAATGTGGGATTGAAATTGTCCATCCGGATGCATTTTGTTCACTAAGTTTTTTCATTCTAATTGCACCAATGTGGGATTGAAATCAGAGCTAGATATATGTTGTTGGGTTCAGTAGTGAAGGATTCTAATTGCACCAATGTGGGATTGAAATGCATATTTCACATTTTTTCCCTTTTTGATGAGGGAAATTCTAATTGCACCAATGTGGGATTGAAATGACGAAGAAAGCTTTTACAGGTCGATGGCGCAAAACATTCTAATTGCACCAATGTGGGATTGAAATCAAGCTCAATGTCCCCGTTGTTGTAGAACACAACGAATTCTAATTGCACCAATGTGGGATTGAAATCTTCAATATAAAGCTATGTGAACATAAATGTGTAGATATTCTAATTGCACCAATGTGGGATTGAAATAAGCGAGCCACTTCTTCGCCGCTTGCCGTTGATTGAATTCTAATTGCACCAATGTGGGATTGAAATGTCCGACGCTGACGGCTCAGATGCTACTGATGCTACATTCTAATTGCACCAATGTGGGATTGAAATGGCCCCTCAGGGGAGCGTTTTTAAAAGGGGCAGCTGGCATTCTAATTGCACCAATGTGGGATTGAAATAGGGAGCGTACATCACTATAAAAGCTAAGTACCGAGCATTCTAATTGCACCAATGTGGGATTGAAATTAGTTCAGAGATTGCCTGTCTATTTTTCTTGATTATTCATTCTAAT
>JANWWA010000033.1 GCA_025056565.1 Chloroherpetonaceae bacterium
CTTCGCCAATCATTGCTTTCCGAGTTGGAAGCGCGGGGTAGCGACTCTCCCGATGATTGATGAACCAACAAAAGCAGTCGCAAGCGATTAGCCCGAGAACTAATCGCAGTGGGCAGGTATCGTCCAAGCAAGAGTATCATCCGCCAAGTTTTAGGGCGAGCGTTGAATTGCAATGCGGGTATGCATTATCTTTCAGCCTGAAGCATATCAAAACCTTGTCGCTTCGGCAAGGCTTAGGAAGGAATCATCGCAAGAATGTCTGAAACACAGCTTTTAACCGAACAAATTGCGCTCACGCTACCCGATGGCTCTGTGCGCCACTTCCCAAAAGGCACAACGGGAAACGATGTGGCAAAATCCATCGGCAAAAAGCTCTACGAGGACGCGCTCGGCATCAAAGTCAATGGCAAACTGCGCGATCTCAACTTGCCTATTGAAGAAGATGCTACGATTGAAATCGTAACCTTTGACTCCGACGAAGGCAAGGAACTTTATTGGCACAGCAGCAGCCACCTGATGGCGCAAGCGATTGAAGAGCTTTTTCCGGGCACAAAGTTTGGCGCAGGTCCCGCCATTGAAAACGGTTTCTACTACGACATCTCCTCGCCACATCGCTTCACAGAGGAAGACCTTCGCAAAATCGAGGAGCGAATGATGGAAATCGCTCAGCGCGACCTGCCCATCGTGCGCGAAGAAATGACGCGAGAAGAAGCGATTGAATACTTCAAAACCAAGCGCATCGACCCCTACAAGGTTGAAATCCTTGAAGGCATTACAGAGCCAATCGTCTCCGTCTATCATCAAGGCGGATTTACCGACCTTTGCACAGGTCCGCACTTGCCGCGCACGTCAAAACTCAAAGCGGTCAAACTCACGAACATTTCCGCGTCGTATTGGCGAGGCGACTCCAGCCGCGAACAGATGCAACGCATCTACGGCATCTCGTTCCCGTCGGAAAAACTCCTCAAACAACACTTCGCGCAAATCGAGGAAGCCAAAAAACGCGACCATCGCAAAATCGGGCAGGAACTGGAACTCTTTCTCATCTCGCCCAAAGTGGGTAGCGGCTTGCCCATCTGGCTTCCCAAAGGCGCAATCATTCGGCAAGAGCTTGAGAACTTTCTCAAAGAGGAGCAATTCAAGCGCGGTTACCAAGCCGTCTACACGCCGCACATTGGCAGCATTGAGCTGTATAAAACGTCGGGACATTATCCCTACTACAAAGATTCACAATTTCCACCTATCACCTTTACCGATGAGACGGGCAAAGAAGAACAGTATCTTTTGAAGCCGATGAATTGCCCGCATCATCACCAGATTTATGCGGCAAAGCCGCGCAGTTACCGCGAGTTGCCGATTCGCCTTGCGGAGTTTGGCACGGTCTATCGCTATGAGCAATCGGGCGAGCTGAATGGTCTGACGAGGGCGCGCGGTTTCACGCAAGATGATTCGCATATCTACTGCCGTCAAGACCAACTGCAAGAGGAAATCTGCAACGTGATTGACCTCACGCAATTCGTCTTCTCGACGCTGGGTTTCAAAGACGTGCAGACGCGTCTTTCCTTCCGCGACAAATCCAACAAAGCCAAATACGGCGGCACCGATGAACTTTGGGAACAAGCCGAAAGCGACGTGCGCGCCGCCGCCGAAAAAATGAAACTGAATTACTACATCGGCATTGGGGAAGCGAGTTTCTATGGACCGAAAATTGACTTCATTGTGCGCGATGCCATCGGGCGCAAGTGGCAGCTGGGCACGGTGCAAGTGGACTATGTGATGGCAGAACGCTTCAACCTCACTTACACAGGCAGCGACAACAAAGAGCATCGCCCCGTGATTATCCATCGCGCGCCGTTTGGTTCAATGGAGCGCTTCATTGGCGTATTGATTGAAAACTGCGCGGGCGATTTTCCCTTGTGGCTTGCGCCTGTGCAGGTTGCAGTGCTGCCGATTGTCGATGCGATGAATGAATATGCCAGAGAGGTAACCGAGACGCTCAAAGCTGAGAAGATTCGCGCCGAACTGGACGAGCGCAGCGAAAAAATCGGCAAGAAAATCCGTGATGCGGAGGTAAAGAAGATTCCGTATATGTTCGTCATCGGCGAAAAGGAAAGAGCGAGCGGCAGCGTGGCGGTGCGTCGGCACAAGGAAGGCGACAGAGGCGCAATGCCGCTCGCCGACGCGATAGCGACGCTGAAAGAGGAAATTCAAGCCAAGCGATGAGAATTGCGCAACTCAGTCCTGAACAGATTCAGAAAATCAAAGTTGCTGTGAGCAAGGACAAAGAAGCGCTGACGAGTTTTCTCAAAGATAAGATCTACGAAACGAGCGAGAGGTTTTCGGGCTATTTTGCAATTGCTGAAAAGGTTCAGAGAGAGAGTTTTTATGTAACGACGCTCTACCACGAGCGCTTCGCCTTTGAGAACCCAAAGACACGGAAAACCACATCGGGAGCGGGAGAATGACGCAAGTTTTGACAAGGAAGATGACGCGCGAAGAATACTTGGAATTTGAGCGCCACAGCCAAGAACGATACGAGTATGTCAATGGCGAACT
>JANWWA010000034.1 GCA_025056565.1 Chloroherpetonaceae bacterium
GTTTAAGGGGTATGGTATCTATAGGAGCACAAAAGCGATATGGAACTGGGAGAGCAGTGCTGAGCTGAAAACAGTGCAAGTCAGGGTTGCCACAAAAAAAAAAATTTTGAAACTTTGTATAAAAGAAAGTGCAAAAGTAAACAGCGCATGCCTCAATAAGGCAGCGCAGATACAAACAAAGATACAAAACAAGACAAACAAGTAAACAGGAGAAAAAAAAAATATGGTTTTTTCAGAATATCAACAGAGAATTTTTGAAGCTGTCAAGAGTTCAGAGGGAAACATTCTTGTTGACGCTGTTGCGGGCAGCGGAAAAACAACAACAATCATTGAAGCTCTCAAGTATGTTCCAAGTTCTGCTCAAGTCTTAGTATGTGCTTTTAATAAGCGCATTCAGGAAGAATTACAAAAGCGCACAAATTTGCAAAATGTAAAAATTCAGACTCTTCACTCAGCAGGCTATTCTACTTTTCCTCAATCGATTCGCAAAAAACAGTTAAAGCAAAACAAGTATAAAATCATTGCATATGACATGTTTTCTCATGTCATTGAATTAACTGAAAAAGACAAAGAAAGCATTGACGAACTGGCTGCTCTTTTTGAATTATGGTTGCTTCAGGGTCAAATTGATGTAACTTCTGAGTTTCTCTCAGAGTTCAGTGATGTGCCCAATCTTTCTGTTGCAGGACGTGTGTTTGATGCAAATGAAGTTCAGGTTTTTTTTAAGAAGCTTGTCGAAAGAGCTGTTGAAGACAAGTATATTTCATTCATTGATATGATATGGTTTCCTGTTCAGCTTGATTTCAAGACCCCCAAGTACGATTACATTTTTGTAGATGAAGCACAAGATTTATCTCCACTTTCCATGCAGCTTATTGAGCGATTTGCTCATGACTCTACACGTTTTGTTTTTGTTGGAGACTCACGTCAAGCAATCTACGGTTTTGCCGGAGCAGATATTAATAGTATCGATAACATTAGACAAAAATTCTTTCCTGCTGAGCTAGATCTGCCTGTAAATTATCGCTGCGGCAAGTCTCATATTGAACTTGCTAGAACAATTAACCCCAAGATCGTTCCTCATGAAAATGCCGAGACAGGGGCAGTTCATTTCGTGCCCTATCCTGAGTTTTTAAGCAGAGATATCGATTCAGCCATGATAATCTGCAGAACCAATGCGCCGTTGGTTAACATTGCGTTTTCCCTCATCAAAAAGGGAAAAAATGCGAAATATGCTGGCGAAGATGTTTTGAATAAAATCCTGTCAGTATTTTATAGATTTAAGTTTGCCCCATTTCACAACTTGAGCGAACTTATTATTAATTATTTTGATGAAAAAATTTCTAACACAAGAAATGATATGAAAAAAACATATTTTTCTGACTTAAAAGAAGTATGTTTAATGTTTGTAGAAAACGCCCCCTGTGATACAGTGAAAGACCTAATCAAATTTATTTATAAGTTTTTTGAAGAAAAACAAAGTGCTTCGATTTATCTTAGCTCGATCCATCGAGCTAAGGGATTGGAGCATGAAAATGTTTACTTTATTTTCCCTGAGCTTATTCCACATCCTAAGGCGAAGGGGGTTGCTCTTATGCAGGAGCAAAATCTCTTGTATATCGCTTATACCAGAGCAAAAAAGAACCTTTACATTGTGACGAAAGTGTGATTTTCCACGCCGTTGCCTTTTTTTCAGAAAGGCAACGGCATATGAAAAATTTAGAAAATAAAAAAAAATAAAAAAAAAGAAAGGAGAAAAGAAATGCTATATCTTACATGCACGTTCTCGCCTCAAATGTTGCGCAAAGGCTCAAGCGCAACCATTGAAGAGATCGAACTAGAACAAGCTATCTGGGAACTGAACCAAGAGGATTTTAAGTCCGCTGTTCGGAAAGAAAGTTCGGCAGCGGTTTTAAGTGCATTGTTGAAGCGATACGTGCCCCATGGGAGAGTGTCGCTTCAGCTTGAACCTGGCGATAATGTAATTGTTATTATGTCTTCGTTCAATCCTGGAAGCAGCGAGTTTTCTCGAGAAGATGTGCTCTCGATGCCGGTCCGGGTCTTCAAGGTGCAAGTGTATTGAAAAAAAATCAAAGTTAGTTTTCACCATTTAGGGACTGCTTTCACGCAGTCCCTTTTTTTATTTGTTTTTTTTTAAGCAATCGGAACGTTCTATGCTGACAGCAAAAAAAAATTGGGTACAGAATTGGACAATGTAGCAGGAGAAAAGAGTATAAGAGGAAAGGGAGAGAGTATCTATTCTGTGCAAGGTAATATCTATTTTGTCTGTGTGAA
>JANWWA010000035.1 GCA_025056565.1 Chloroherpetonaceae bacterium
GTATGAACTACCAATGCTAAAATAGAAACTTTAGGGTAGTCATGTAAACACCCCTTGTCGCTTAAACGCTACAAGGGGTTTTTTTCAAACGCACTTTTTGATTTTATTAAATAGAATTAAATAGAAAAAGAAGAACCATAGTCATTTTTATCTGTTTTGTCAAAATAGAATATCAGTCCTTTGTTATCACAGAGAAAGATTTCGCCGTCATTGTAAAAAAGCACAGTTGCATGTGCGTGTTCAAAACAATATGCTTTTACAACATACCGTTCTGGCGTATCGTAAGAACACGACGTAAACATGTCAGGATTATAACGGTCTTGTTCCTCTATCTCTTCTGGAGACACACGAATCATGACACGAGAAAGTTCGTATTTCATCTTTTTTCCTCCTACTGAATTTTCGTTAAAGAAAAAAAAATTGTGATAAAAAGAAAAGAAATCTATTATACGTATACGCATTGCACTTTACATGGTCTCACACATAGAACTGCTATGCGAAAAAAAACGGCGCAAGACATGCTTGCGCCGTGATTTTTTTTTATCTTAAAGAAATTATTTTATCTTTTTAGAAAGTTTAATAAAATCTTCTTCATCGACACAGCGGAAATACTTTCCTTTAAATTTGCCTTGTCCAGACCCAAGAAACCATCCGTATTCGGAAGATGTTTCGTATCTGGTCTCACATGAGAACCAGTACACTTTGTTTTTCATGCTGGCGTCAACAACAAACACGGCAGCATCAAAGTCGCCAAAGAAGATAATATGGCGACCTCGAAGCATGTGCCAAGGTATAATGCGAGACTGGTGATCAAAAAAACTTTGCCAACCCTGTCCATTGTTATACGAGAATGTTTCTCCGTTAGGAGCATCGTAGAGTTCTACATCTCCTAACTGGAGTGCAATCTCGGCAATGTTAGCAAAAAAATCTGCTTGTTTCATGCAAGAACCGCTCGTATCCAAAGCAATTACAACACGTTCTTTTTTTCTGGATTGACGGCAAGAAAAAATAGAACGTCCAGAATAGCGTCGCATGAGAAGTGCATTCATGTCCCACTCGTCATCACCTTCCGTTATTTCATACGAAAGGTCCTCAGCGACCTTTCCTATTACAGCAGCAAAAACTGCCTTCAGGCGGTTTATAGTATATCTATTATCCAAGGAAAATGCCTGCCTTGAATTCTTAATTCCCCAATCTTCTCCATTTATATCATTTTTATTATTGTCTTCATCATTTTCTTTTTCGTTTATCTTGTTTTCTTCATTTTCATTTTCATTATTGTCTTCATTTTCTTTGTATTCATCATTTTCTTTTTCGTTTATCTTGTTTTCTTCATTTTCATTTTCATTTTCATTATTGTCTTCATTTCCAGTCTGTAACAAAGGTATTATGTTATTTATTATGTCATTTTTATTTTCCTTGCCGTCTTCTTTGGCGTTAGGCGAATTTTCAATATCGCCTGTAGCTTCC
>JANWWA010000036.1 GCA_025056565.1 Chloroherpetonaceae bacterium
CAGTTTGTCCAAACATCTCTCGCTCCATCTTTGAACAAAAAAGAAGAATAAAAACACCTAACTCAATACACTCGTTTTTCATCACCATCTAAACACTCTCAATTATGCTAACATCCACTCAATTTTCTCACTCTTCATCACCATTTACCTTTAAACTATTCCCAACCCTTCCCCCCTCTGAACATGAACAACGCCTCGCCCTCGACACCGCTAACATGTTCATTATCTCCGACCGCTCTCTCCCCATCTACCACACCTTCTCCCAACTCCACCGAGTTATCCCCATCCATATCCTTCCCCCTCTCTCTCTCCTTACCACCCGCCCCCAAACTACCCTCGCTTCCCTTGCAGGCAACCTTATCCTAAATACCTACACCATCCCCCCTCAATCCGTCTCCCCAACCCTCCTACCCTCTCACGCTTCTCAATCTAAACGACCCCCATCTCAATCACTTCGCTCAAAAAAACGCTCCTACCCTTCCCTCTATTCCTTATCACTACTCCACTCTCATCCCCAACCCCAACCTCAACCTTTACCCACACCACACATTCATCCTCAGCCCCCCTCCGATACCTATGCTGACGATCTTCTTCACACTTTCCACACCTTCTACACCAATAACCTGCCCTACCTCCAACACCTCCTCTCTATCTTCCCACCCCATTCCACCATCTCTAAATCATCACTATCTAGAACCCTCGACGCTATCGCCCAATCCCCCGAACACCGTGCCGAACTTGCTAAACTCCTCTTCCCCGCACTCCTTATACGACTTCACTACACCGATACCTTTATCTGGCGTCCCCATCCCCTTCGCCCACCCGACTACCAATTCCTTGTCGACTTTAACGGTATTCTCCCCTCTCCATCCCCCGCCCCCATTTGAACACTTTTTTCTATGATAATCGTATCAACATGTCACAATTCTTCATTATATTTACATCGCCTTTCTTTCAAAAGAAACAAAATTCTCTAATTACCATGGAAAACACACTCCACCACTTTCACAACGATATGCCTGAACGCCACGACACCCATACCCACTCCTACATCCAACAAAAAATGGATGAAACACTGTTTTTCTACCACCCCAACGCCTATACCTTAAAATGGATCGACCCCCATACCATCCTACACATGTTCCCCAATGTAAACACACTCTTGAACACCATGACTTCACAAGAACTATATATATTTCCTCTCTTGTATACAATCTGTTACCATAGATTGATCAAC
>JANWWA010000037.1 GCA_025056565.1 Chloroherpetonaceae bacterium
TTGACGAGGAAGATGACGCGCGAAGAATACTTGGAATTTGAGCGCCACAGCCAAGAACGATACGAGTATGTCAATGGTGAATTGGTCAAACGAGAGATGCCAAAATTAAAGCACGAACTTATCATCAAAAACCTAATTGTCTTGCTTGAATTTCTCTTGAAGGGCAAGCCTTTTACGGTCGTGCCATGCGGCATGAAGATAGACATTGAGTCTTTTGGCAATTATCGCTACGCCGATGTTTCGGTCGTGCCGCGCGAGAATATGGACTTGGAGAGCGACATTTTGAGCAATGCGGTTGTATTGTTTGAGGTTTCGTCAAAATCTACGGCGAATGTCGACAGAGGCGAAAAGTTTGATGAATACCAGACCTTGCCATCGCTGCGAGAGTATGTCTTGGTTTCAGCGGAGAAAGTGCAGGTGGAGCTTTTTCGGCGCAAGAGCCGCAACGAGTGGGATTATGTTGTCTTGGATGACAAGGCGATGAAGTTGGAACTGCAATCCATTGGCGCAACGCTCTCGCTGACGGACATCTACGAAGGCACAAAACTTTGAGAATGATGGGCATTACCTATACAAAAATCAAAGTGCGCAATCCGCTGACGGAGAGCAAGACGATTGAACTTGATGCGAAGGTCGATACAGGCGCAACGCTGCTGGTTTTGCCCAGCGAAGTGGCAAATGAATTGAAGTTTCCGTTTGTGCGCAAAACGCCCGTCAAATATGCTGATGAATCAAAGGCGGAGCGAGATGTGGTCGGTGCGGTTGAAGTGGAAATTTGTGGTCGCAAGGGTTGGTTTGAAGCCATCGTTGAGCCGAAGAAAAGTTACGCGCTGGTTGGCGCGGTGGTGTTGGAGACGCTGGATTTAATCGTAGAGCCGCGCAGTTTGGGCGTGTATCCGAATCCGCGCTCGCCCGACGCGCCGCTGACGGAAATTGAATAGCATCAGCAACAAATGGGCATTACCTATACGAAAATCAAAGTGCGCAATTTGCTCACAAACACGGAGCCAACAGAACTCGATGCGAAAGTTGACACGGGCGCAACAATGTTGGTTCTTCCGGGCGAAGTGGCGACGCTGCATCAATTTCCCGTCTCGCGCAAGACGTCGGTCAAATACGCTGATGAATCGCGCGCCGAGCGAGAAGTCGTGTGGGGCGTTGAGATAGAGATTTGCGGTCGCAAAGCGGTGGTGGAAGCCATCGTTGGGCCGAAGAAAAGTTACGCGCT
>JANWWA010000038.1 GCA_025056565.1 Chloroherpetonaceae bacterium
TGCTTCGATAAGCCATTTAAACCAGAAGGTTGCAACTTCTGCTGGTTACACGACGCCAGAAGCACCAATAAGGCAAGTGGAGCCCAAATTTGAAATTTCATATCCAAGATTTTTTTAACATCCACGCAGCGATGAGTTGAAAAAAAAACTCATCGCTCTCGCCTTCATCCCTTACTCCACTGGTGTCCAGACACAATCCTTATACGGCGAGCATGTAATGCTGCCGTCTGGGAACTTACATGCCTGACCTATTTTTTTAGGAGCGATACAGATTCCCCAGTGGTAAATCCCCGCTGCTGCACGGCTCTCCGGAAATTCAATAATGCTAACTGCTAATAGTGCAACCGAAAGACCAAGAAGGCATAAGGCAATCTTTCTTTTCATCGTTTGATTGAAGGTTTGAGTTTAAGAAGACTTCTTCCTGTCTCGTGGCAGGAATTGCGGCAAGTTTAAGTTCGCTTCTCGTTTTTTGCAAGAACATTCGTTTTCGGTTTTCTGATTCGGTTTTCTGATTCGGTTTTCCGTTTCGGTTTTCTGATTCGGTTTTCTGATTCGGTTTTCTGATTCGGTTTTCCGTTTCGGTCGGGTTTTCCTGACCGTGTGTCAACCAGCCACACCGCTTTCTACCGCCTCCCACAGCTTGCCTCTCAAATAACGCATTGCGTTCTATCCCTCAACTCAATTCAAATCAGCCGCCCTCTCTGACCTGCAGACAGCGCTATAAAGTCTCTGAACTTCTTTTGCATCGCTTGGGTTAAAGCGCGGTTGCCTACATTAGGCTCATAGCGGCACAAGACCCGATGCCGATACAGAAAAAATACTTCCAGTGAGCCACGACTATTTAAGGCTTGAAAAATCTGTCCCGTCGTATCAAAGAGAATCGGAAACCGAACGCCAAGCGCCTCGAGTTCTCGAAAAGTGCGCTTCGGTGTTGGCGAATCGCAAATCAGCAGCACTGTTGCTGGTGGCAAAAAGGAGTGTTTTTGCAGAAAGGCTTGCCAGTCTTCGGCTTCGGCAAGGAGACACGCATTACAAGCATGTCGAGTATCGGCAACG
>JANWWA010000039.1 GCA_025056565.1 Chloroherpetonaceae bacterium
GACTTGCCGCAATTCCTGCCACGAGACAGGAAGAAGTCTTCTTAAACTCAAACCTTCAATCAAACGATGAAAAAGAAAATTGTGTCTGGGCTGAGCGTAATTCTCCTGCTCCTTGCAGCACTCGCATATTCTGATGATGTTGCATATGCAAAAAAGAAAATAACAATAACTGAATATGGCTTTAACGCCGGGTGGTTCGGGTGCTGGGGTAACAACGATGTGTGTAAGGTCACTGTCATTGAAGTTGATGAGTAAGGTGACTACCAGAGAGAGTACTGAATACTTTGGAGAGACAGCGTGGCTGCTCTCCCCTTTTTCGTAATGAAAACCTGAAACCTCTTCACGACAAGGATGAGGAAGAAATTTTTTCTATCGCTGTCTTTTTCTCTCGTCACTGTTGCTGCGATGGCAACTCTTGTCTTGATGACGACAAGAGAAAAAGTTGATTATGCAGCCCTCACACGCGAAGCGAGTGAAGATAGGTTGAAGAGAGCGGGCTTAGCTCTATCGAAAGCAAATGTTGTAACTCAGGTGGCTACATTTGATTTCAAAGAAATCACCATGCCAGAAAAGTTGTTTGTGGTTGATAGCGCTGTTTTGATTTATGATAACTCCTCTTGCAAAGTTTTTTCTTACAGAATGCCTAGCAGGAAGTTAACATCTACTTTTTTTCAGAAGGGTTCAGGCGCTGGCGAGATTGCAAGAGGGCATCTCTCGCTCTCCCCGACGAAGCAAGAACTTGTATTCAGCGACATTGAGCAAGCCAGAATTACAATTTTCAGTTTGAATAGCAATTCCATAAAGACGATTCCAGTCAAGTTTATGCCCGAATCTGCTAACATAATTCGCGGTAGGCTTTTTGTCAGAAGCTTTTACTTGGATAGCTTGTTGGCTGAGGTAGATGAAAGGGGAAATGTCATCAGACAGTTACCGTTCAATTTCTCAAGCTTGGCATCAATTCCAAATTTAGGCGCTCAGGGAGAGATTACGGCGGGCGAAGATAGAGTGCTACTCTGGTTTACATATGCAACGCCAGTCTATGAATACTCCCT
>JANWWA010000040.1 GCA_025056565.1 Chloroherpetonaceae bacterium
ATTTATTTGTTTTGTTTGTTTATTTTTACTTTTTCCCGTTACCTACACTTTACTTTCACGAACCAGTAAAAATTTTTGATACTTGCTCTATCTGTCTATCTATTGGCACAACAGTTTTTCCTATCTACTTTTATTCAAACAAAAAAAAAACGTAGTCAAGCGTTCCTGCCCTCTATCTATTCTAAAAAAAAAATCAATATAGCGTGAAACTTTTGTTTTGTTTTAGCGTATAAGTTTTGTTTTAGTGTATAAGAAGTGTTTGGCAGCACTAAGGTAGAATTTTGTTAGCTTTTACATAAAATTTTTTTGCTTTTTTTGAAACTTTTTTCTGTATTGTTCGTATAATATTATTGAATCAAGCAGAAAACCACTGCCTGCTTGATTCATGAAAAAAAAAGTCAAGCAGTGGGAACATAAACAACAAAACAATCTATGATCAAAGTGAAATTCAATTGGGAATATGACACCTATAAAAACGAGTACGTTCTTTCTGCCGAACTGATGTTAAAAATAGAAAATTACGTGGATAATTCTATCCATGAAGAACTTTGTTCCCCCGAAATTGTGTTCGGGGAAAAGCTGCACTCGCACTGGGGCGAGAAAAATATGGACTCCTTGACCTACAGATCAAAGACGATCCAATTGAAGTACAAGAGTAAACCCGATTTTGTTGAAGAGGAAGAAAAAATAATAAAAAGTCTAAAAGATGTATTCTCTCGAATACTCGAGAGAAACAGAAAAACTATTGCCGAACTCCCGCCCCCCAGGGAGGTAGAGATTATCATGTAAAAAAAAAGCAGGCGGTTTGCCTGCTTTTTTTTATTTTTTTTTTTTAGTCTTAATCTTCAAGCGTAAATAACCTTTCATCCAACCTCGCCGTCCCGTTCATTCCCCCAATTAAAAAAAATTAGTCAGGCAGGCAAGATAAATCATGAAACTCAACAAAGAACAGTTCAAATTTTTCAAAAGAGAGAATGGATTTATAGTAATAAAC
>JANWWA010000041.1 GCA_025056565.1 Chloroherpetonaceae bacterium
AATTAGAATACCTACATTCCTACTGGGGTAAAAAAGAACAGAACTACATTTCAATCCCACATTGGTGCAATTAGAATCTGCCTGCTTGGTTCATGAAGGAAGAACAACGCAGTATTTCAATCCCACATTGGTGCAATTAGAATTAGTTTGTTCATCTACCGACATCAGCGACACTACGGCATTTCAATCCCACATTGGTGCAATTAGAATCACGAAGGGGCGTGGCGGCAAGTGCTGCCGCTACAATTTCAATCCCACATTGGTGCAATTAGAATGTGGGATCGTTTGTAGGTGTTGAAGGTCGTTTGCCGATTTCAATCCCACATTGGTGCAATTAGAATTCAAATCGTTCTTTCAGGGACGAAGGAAGATATTCTAATTTCAATCCCACATTGGTGCAATTAGAATTTTGAGCAAAAAAAAAAAGAAACTGCCGCATACTTGATTTCAATCCCACATTGGTGCAATTAGAATAAGCCCCTCAAAATTGTTACAAACCGCCCTTATTTAATTTCAATCCCACATTGGTGCAATTAGAATGAAGATGAATGTGTGATGTGGATAGAGGTTGAGGTTATTTCAATCCCACATTGGTGCAATTAGAATTGAGCGCTCCATGTTTGCAAAAATTGACCAAAATTATTTCAATCCCACATTGGTGCAATTAGAATATAGGGGTTTGGGGAGGGGTGATTGTGACGGTCCAGATTTCAATCCCACATTGGTGCAATTAGAATCTCATGAGAATAAATGTTATCAATCCTGCATTTACACATTTCAATCCCACATTGGTGCAATTAGAATTTACAATGACGGCGAAATCTTTCTCTGTGATAACAAAATTTCAATCCCACATTGGTGCAATTAGAATAAAAACAAAAAAAAGTAGCGCCCAGCTGCGCCCTAGATTTCAATCCCACATTGGTGCAATTAGAATTCAACGTTCCTACAAACCCCTTAAAATC
>JANWWA010000042.1 GCA_025056565.1 Chloroherpetonaceae bacterium
GATGGGGATTACATCACGTTGGGACGGTTCAGCAACACGCCCAGCGCGCCGAGCAATTTGGTCTATAACCCGAATACGATTTCAAAGGGGGTTGACGAGACGGCGCAATCGGCTGTGCCGTCGGTGGATGATGGCGGGGCGACGGTGAGTTTTTCGCTTCAAGGCACGGTGCCAGCGGGGGTGGCGATTAATGCGACGACGGGGGTGATTACCTCGTTTGCGACGCAGACGCCAGTAGGGACATATAACTTGACGGTTCGGGCGACGAACAGTCAGGGGTTTGTGGAGACGACAGTGACGCTGACGGTGGGTCCTGAGGTTGGGATTGGGACGACAGGTCCAGGAGGCGTGGGTCGTCCTGGAACGAACCGGTTGTGGTTGCGGGCAGATGCGGGAGCGCTGAATCCTAGCAACAACCCTGCCCAAGACAACGACCCCGTGCAAACTTGGCAAGACCAATCGGGCAACACCAACAATGCCACTGCCCCCACAGCCGACAGACGACCTACCTTCATTGCCAATGCCGTCAATGGTCGCCCGACCTTGCGTTTTGATGGCGCAAATGCCAGCACAGCGTTGCGCGATGCGCTGGTGCTGACGACGAACCTGACGGATGTGGTGGGAACGCTGTTCATCGTGGGGCGGCAGACGGCGGTCGGTGGCACTTGGCAGCCGATGTTTTCGTCGCAGCGGTTCTATCCGTTTGGGCGCGGGCAGTCTCAGGTGGGATTAGGCATGTGGCGCTCTGGGCCAGGCGATGCGTATTATGAGCCAGCGACATCGATTGGGAACGACAACACGGCGTCGTTTCGGGTGATGGGGTTTCGGCAGACAGGGGACAACACTGTGTCGGGGGCGTTGCGAATGTTTTTGGACGGAACGGAAAGCAACTTCACTTACAACGGGTCAGGGCTATTTAATG
>JANWWA010000043.1 GCA_025056565.1 Chloroherpetonaceae bacterium
CACTTTGGTTTTTAAATGACTGTGGCGGATTCTAATTGCACCAATGTGGGATTGAAATCAATCGGAACGTTCTATGCTGACAGCAAAAAAAATATTCTAATTGCACCAATGTGGGATTGAAATGTGGTTTTCTGCTTGATTCAATAATATGATACGAACATTCTAATTGCACCAATGTGGGATTGAAATACTATCGTTCACACTACTTCTCAAGATCCGCCTCATTCTAATTGCACCAATGTGGGATTGAAATAAATAAAATAGTGCATCTATTCCATAAAGTTCTTTTAATTCTAATTGCACCAATGTGGGATTGAAATTTAAACTATTTCTAACCCTTCCCCCCTCTGAACACGATTCTAATTGCACCAATGTGGGATTGAAATAGGGTCATTCTCATGACGTATTTGTTCCACAGGTTTATTCTAATTGCACCAATGTGGGATTGAAATATATCTTTGTCCCCCCAATGCGAATGTAGCTTTTCTCCGATTCTAATTGCACCAATGTGGGATTGAAATTACTAAATCATGTTTATGTTCCCACTGCTTGACTTTTATTCTAATTGCACCAATGTGGGATTGAAATATTTCTTCTCAATAAATGGCTCTTTTCCATGAAAATGATTCTAATTGCACCAATGTGGGATTGAAATACACCTATCTTTTGTCATAGAGAACATCTATTCAACTATTCTAATTGCACCAATGTGGGATTGAAATCTCAAAGTTTGCAATCACATCTAAACATCCAACCCCATTCTAATTGCACCAATGTGGGATTGAAATGCCGTATTCGGAAGATGTTTCGTATCTGGTCTCACATGAATTCTAATTGCACCAATGTGGGATTGAAATGTGGGAATGTAGCTTTTCTCCAAATACAACCTCGGGGATTCTAATTGCACC
>JANWWA010000044.1 GCA_025056565.1 Chloroherpetonaceae bacterium
ATCACGGCGCAAAAAGAAGCCGAACAAGCCTTGCGCGACAATCTTTCGCTTCTGCAATCGCTTTACAACACTGTGCCGATTGGCATTTGTCTCACAGATGAACAAGGTAATTTCGTGGAAGTCAATCCCGCTTATTGCAAGACTTACGGCTACGCTCGCGAGGAACTCATTGGCAAGCACTTTACGCTCGTGATTCCCAGCGAAGATAAACCGCGTGCGGCAGGCGTGCATTCGGCATTTATTGCGGGTGGAAAGAATCCAACAGGCGAATGGCTCTTGCAGCGCAAAGATGGCGCGCTGCGCAACATCTATGTTACCGCCGAACTGCTTACGCTCGAGAACGGCAAACGCTACAAGGTTACGGCAGTGGAAGACATCACTGAGCGCAAAGCGCAAGAAAAAGCGCTGCGCGACTACGCCTCGCTTCTTGCCGCGGTCAACGACAGTTTGCCGAATGTTGCGCTTTATCAGTATGTCATTACTCAATCAGGTGCTCAGCGTTTTACCTACGTAAGCAAAGGTGTTGAGGTTATTTTGGGCGTTACGGTTGAGGAACTGCTTCAAAGTCCTGAGGCTCTAATGCGGTTGCTCTTGCCTGAGTCACTTTCGCAACTTCGCCAGAAAAGTGAAGAGTCGCTTCACACAATGGAAGCATTTGAAGTGGAAGTCCAAACCCGTCATCGAAAAACAGGGGACACGCACTGGGTGCTTCTGCGCGCTAAACCAAGCCGCTTGGAAAATGGCGACATAGTTTGGAACGGTGTTGCAATCGACATCACCAAAGAAAAGGAAGCTGAAGCGGCTCTGCAAGAAGCTTATGGCTTTTTGCAAAGCATCTTTTATGGTCTGGACTTTGACAT
>JANWWA010000045.1 GCA_025056565.1 Chloroherpetonaceae bacterium
ATCACGGCGCAAAAAGAAGCCGAACAAGCCTTGCGCGACAATCTTTCGCTTCTGCAATCGCTTTACAACACTGTGCCAATTGGCATTTGTCTCACTGATGAACAAGGCAATTTCGTGGAAGTCAATCCCGCTTATTGCAAGACTTACGGCTACGCACGCGAGGAACTCATTGGCAAGCACTTTACGCTCGTGATTCCCAGCGAAGATAAACTGCGTGCGGCAGGCGTGCATTCGGCATTTATTGCGGGTGGAAAGAATCCAACAGGTGAATGGCTCTTGCAGCGCAAAGATGGCGCGTTGCGCAACATTTACGTTACCGCTGAACTGCTTACGCTCGAGAACGGCAAACGCTACAAGGTTACGGCAGTGGAAGACATCACCGAGCGCAAAGCCAAAGAAAAAGCGCTGCGCGACTCCGCCTCGCTTCTTGCCACTGTCAACGACAGTTTGCCGAATGTTGCACTTTATCAGTATGTCATCACTCCGTCAGGCGCTCAGCGTTTTACCTACGTGAGCAAAGGTGTTGAGGTTATTTCCGGTGTTACGGTTGAGGAACTGCTTCAAAGTCCTGAGGCTCTAATGCAGTTGATCTTGCCTGAGTCCCTTTCGCAACTTCGCCAGAAAAGTGAAGCGTCGCTTCACACCATGGAAGCATTTGAAGTGGAAGTCCAAACGCGTCATCGAAAAACAGGGGACACGCACTGGGTGCTTCTGCGCGCTAAACCAAGCCGCTTGGAAAATGGCGATATAGTTTGGAACGGTGTTGTAATCGACATCACCAAGGAAAAGGAAGCTGAAGCGGCTCTGCAAGAAGCTTATGGCTTTTTGCAAAGCATCTTTTATGGTCTGGACTTTGACAT
>JANWWA010000046.1 GCA_025056565.1 Chloroherpetonaceae bacterium
CACCAGAAGTTCAA
This sequence comes from Chloroherpetonaceae bacterium, assembly GCA_025056565.1. Lineage (NCBI taxonomy): Bacteria > Pseudomonadati > Chlorobiota > Chlorobiia > Chlorobiales > Chloroherpetonaceae > Chloroherpetonaceae bacterium. Next base: position 15 of record JANWWA010000046.1, read on the forward strand.
CTGCTGTTACAGGTGTTTTTCAGAGGGATGACGAGTGAACGTATTCAAGAATTTGCGAAAAAGTTTCCTGATGTATATGAAAAAATTATTAACAACAATTTTCAACTCATTCAGTTTAAAGAACGAGATGCATCATTGCCGCCGATTGAGATGAATGCAATACAGTGGTCAGTGACTTTTACCACATTTGGTGTTCCATTTTTCCAACCAGGAGGATGTTATGATCTAATTAACTTTTTACCTGACTTTTTTTATCAAAATGTATCATTTTCACCAGAAATGTCAGGAAAAATATTTAAGTGGCGCTGGCGATGCGTAGAGGTAACCCATAACTTCGGTGTGCCCTATACCATGAACGTTAAACTATCTGTATAAACTCGTTTTATCGCCTGTATGCTTTACTTTGCTCAGTTTGCACCACTATCCCAAACTTATGATTCTAGCGGAGATGGCTCGATTCTAATATCTGTCAATGGAGAAATTCACCGAGCGTATCCTTGTTTTCAAGTAGGGGAATTTGATGTGCCTAGCCGCAGGTTCATTGAAACATATCGAGATAAAATCGGGATATGGGTAACTAAAACTGATGACGACAAATATGTCTATCTTGGATTTGCTTGGAAAAATGTCAACTTCAATGATCTAGATTCTGTGCCGACCAAGTGGATGCGACTGGTCAAGGATACGTATGAAAACCTCACTGCAGATTACCCTTATGTGCGGTTTAAAGTATCAGAAGATTGGTTGTTGATTCGTTCAGACGGTGGAGATGTAACAGACTTTAGAGTGAATAATTCGTTTATCTTTTTAAAATCTGCTTCATCCCGTTAAGAACTAATCA
>JANWWA010000047.1 GCA_025056565.1 Chloroherpetonaceae bacterium
ATTTAGAAAAAAAAAGAACAAAAAAAGCCGATAGAGGTAGAAATGCCCCTTTCAGGAGCTTGAGTGCAAAAACAGCCTGTACTTGCCGGGCGAGTGCATCATCACATAGATACCCGGCACTGTTTAAGATTTGTTTCATGTTGTTCATTTGCATGTTCCTTTTTTTTGTTTCTTTTACGATTTTTTGATAAAAAAGTTTCATTTTCAAAAAAAAAAAATTTAGAAAAAAAAAACAAACAAAAAAAGCCGATAGAGGAATGATGTCCTCTATCGGCACGTTTATCGGCATGGTTTTAGTGGAGCACTCTTAAAAGATGAGTTGCTCCTTTGAACATGAAAAAGACAGGAGAGATTGTAGTAAAGAGTGTTTGTGCAGCAAGTAATACATAATCGTTATCTAAAAACGCAACAACGAAGTCTTCTATAAACGGAGAGTTCAGTCTTCTACTGTCAACATACTGTAATTCTTCCGGATATATATAAAATTTTTCAAACAAAATGTCCTGGGCAGTTTCTGAAAACCCATAGATCAAATCACTCTGAGAGGCATTGAATTTTCTGCAGAGTGAGTCTTCAATAAGATGCTGCTTTATAAATCTTAGAAGGGATGGTTTGTCTGAATAAAAAACGGCTTCACACAATTCCAATTCTGTCATGCCAAAGCCGTCAAGCAGTTTCTTCAGTGTACCGTCGATTGAAATCTGATTCATATTTTTCCTTGTGTTTGATGTTGATGTTATTTGTCCCACAAATCACTTCACTACTGACTTTTACGGTTCTCTATCACAAAAAGTTTCAATTTAGAAAAAAAAATTTCAAACAAAATAAATGCAAAAAA
>JANWWA010000048.1 GCA_025056565.1 Chloroherpetonaceae bacterium
GCAGCCGCTCCACAACTGTAGTCAAGTTCTTGAAATCTCATCGTTTCTCTCCTTTTCTTTTTACTTTTTCAAAATACAGACGGTTCATCACGTTGCCATGTCCATCCGGATGCATTTTGTTCACTAAGTTTTTTCCCTTTTCCATTCAATGATTGTTTGTATTTTTCTTCTTCATTTTCATCTGTATCATTTGAATAAGGTGAAACCAAACATTCTTCAATCTGGCATGTATTTTTTCTAATCCTAATCTGAATTTTGTAGTTATCTTCACTGCGACGGGCTTTATCAACTTTTATAGTCATGTATTCAGGATTTTCTGCAATGGGTTCTACGATGAGCACATAGTCCAGGTCTTCAATGATTTGCCATGAATTTCCTACGTTAGCAGAACTGCTTTGCAATCCTGCAAATCCACCTAGCTTTGCCCCACGATTTAATTGCATGGGCGTCCAAATTGGCAAGCAAAAGTCTTGTGCAATTCCAATGAGTTCAGTTGTGATATACCCTAACCCAGTATAATCATCTTTTGCTCTACCTTCATATGAAAGTTTTTTAAGGTAGTCGTGATAGACTGCTCGAATTTTTACTTTGTCGCAATGTTCCACTTCAAATAGATAATCAGCCAATTTTTGCGGTGTGAGTTGTTTGGGTTTAAAGTATTTGATTCTTACATATTTTGACATATCCTTCATGGAATCCAGTGCTGCTTCAATCTGATTAATTTCTTCTTTTGCAAGTAGCTTGGGTTCGATGCGGTATTTTACAAGCTTTGAAATTTCAATACCTGTCATCGACGCAATAAACCGTGTAT
>JANWWA010000049.1 GCA_025056565.1 Chloroherpetonaceae bacterium
TGGATGAAGTTCCTGATGCGATTCAAAACATTGATGGGATGAGTGTGGTTTCTCAGAGTGATATGCAGCCTTCAGCGGATATGGAGGTTATGGATGAGGGGGCAGCAGAAATGGATCAAGCGGGTCAAGAGTCACCAGAGGATATGGATCAGGAAGCGCTTTCTTCTGAAGAGGGTATGGGTGGAATGGAAGGTGGTGAGGAGATGGCGGCAGCTGAAGGTGGAGAGGAAGAAGTGGAGAAGTCCAAGAAGAGAGAGTCAGCCAGTCGTTCTTCAAAGTCTGCGAAGACGGAAGATAATTTTGTTCAGTCTTTTATTCGCACGTTTGAGAGTGCGTATGCGCCCAAGTCTACATTTGGGTATGCTCTTGAGGAAGATGTTCCATTTAGCATTATGAAACAAGGTGATAAGTTTGCGATGGGCAAGCTTTTTGATGGGGAAGACCCGCCGACTGAGTATAAAGAAAAAATGGTTGATGGTTTAAAGGAGACGACGTTTAAGGGTGGGTATCGCTCGAAATTGCCTGAAAAGCCGGATGAGTCGGAAGTGCGCAAGGATACACCAGGGGACAAGGAAGCCAAGGCAACGTATAAGAAGAGTCAGCAACCTATCAAGTCAGATTCGGACATTAAGTATGAAAATCGGTTTTCTTCTCATCGTTCTACTCGGCGTGTGAGACCGTTTAAAATTTAGAAGAAATATTGTCTGTGGTGGAAGTGTTGTATCAGTGTTCATCGGATAGTTCAGGGGTATCAAGGCAGCATCAGGCGGTGGGATCGTTTGTAGGTGTTGAAGGTCGTTTG
>JANWWA010000050.1 GCA_025056565.1 Chloroherpetonaceae bacterium
ATTAACCTACTTTGAAGTAAGCGTACAATAAATGTCCCCGTGCCTGTAAATGGCTCAAGAATGTGGACATTTTCATCTGTTAAGCTGATACCAAATTCTTGTCTTAAAGCCGCCTCGGCACTATGCACAATAAAATCTACTATCTCGATTGGCGTATAGACAATACCTAGGCGCTCTGCCATCTTCGGGAAAGCGAGCTTAAAGAATTTGTCATAAAGCTCTATAACTATTTTCTGCTTTCCTTGAATATTGTCTATCCCACTAGCACGAAGTTTTACACTCTCATAAAATCTCTCTAGCTTCTGGGTTTCTTTAGCTAATCCCTGCCCCTCTAAAGCAGATATCATTTTCTGCATAGCAATAGAAACGGGATTAGATTTGGTAAATTCATAATCAGCAAAGAGAGCTTCAAAGATGGGTTTGGTAATCAGATGCTGAGATAGCATCTCAATGGCATCGTCTTCTTGAAGGCTTGGGTTAATAATTTTCTGTAGGCTGTCAACAAACTTGTCGAATTGCTCTTTTACTTTACTATCTGTCTTTAAAATTCCTTTGATTCTGGTAGTATGCCGATTCGCAATATCGGCGACATCTTTTGCCCAGTCTTCCCAGTAACGGCGCTCACCGCACTTGAGCACAATCTTGGCATAAATTGCCTGTTTCCATTCTTCTATTCCAGGGAAATTTAAGTTTAATTTTAATTGTGTACCTACTGTTTCAGTATCGCTACTGCCATTTCCCACGCCTATTATATTTATTTGTGGAGGGGGGTTGTTATTTAATTCTAGTTGGTTTATAATTA
>JANWWA010000051.1 GCA_025056565.1 Chloroherpetonaceae bacterium
GAAATCGTTTTCCATCAAATTTCAAGTTTAAGTCATATAGAAATTTTTGTCGTTTATTGTCCATTGTCACATATCTTGTCACAAACCGATGTCGGGAAAGAATCTCAACAATAAGTGCAGAAGGTTTGACGTAATGCTGTGCTTGTGCCAAGATTCTGCCCTGCCGTTGTGTTGTCGCCCATCGTTTAGAGAGTTTTTCAACTGTTTTTTCTCCAAATTCTGCATAGTCTGAAGGTTTCGCCGTCATAAATCCTACTGACCCTGTGGTAATTAGTTGTTTGCTTAGCTTTTGTGATGGTTCTGTTTCAAGACTTTTAATGAGAGCAGGAATAATCACTGTGTGGTCAAATGCCCCACGCCATCCTTGCAAAGGATGTTTAACTAAAGCATGCGTAGAAGCTAATACAATTTCTAAGTTTTGGTTAAGCTTTAAGTTAGTGGTGAGAATAATATCAAATCGTTCTTTCAGGGACGAAGGAAGATATTCTAAGTCTGGTAAATAGACAGGGCAAAGAATGGTCTTGAATCCGTAGTGTTTAGAGATAGCAGTGATAAAATCTAGGAAAAAGGGAGATGCGGATACCCGTATCTCCCATCCTGTGACAATGTAGCCTGGCGACATGCGGACAATCCACGTGGTAAACAATCATATCCACCACGAGAAATATATTGATTGTCACCAATTTTTTTGTTGTTAGAAAGGCATATCATCAAATTCTTGGGTGCAGTATTCTGAGAATATGCATGCCCTGCATACGTTGGATGTAGGGGAATATACCGTTGAATC
>JANWWA010000052.1 GCA_025056565.1 Chloroherpetonaceae bacterium
GGGAGTTTCTTGATGAGTTTGAGGAGGATATAGAGAAGACGGGTGCTTTAGATACTATAATGGGTAGTAGCAGATTAAAAGCAGCGTATCAGACTGTAAAAAAGAGTCTAGATCGTTTGTATGATGATATGGTGCGTTTTGGTGCTGAGGTAGAGAATCTTCAGGCAAAGACGGGAGCGATGACGTCGGATGTGATGCAGAGATACCAACGTGGTAAGCGTGCGATGCAGTCAGCGCTTCTTAATTATCGTTCTAAGCGTGCCCGTTCTAGAGGAGACTGATGAGGATTATTAATTATTTTTTATCCCAACCCTTCTTTTGGAGAAAACTAAAATTAACATGACTGTGTCATACAAATTAGTTCTTGAGAGAAGAGGATTTTGGGATAATCTTTATGCTAAGCGGAGACGGTTAGGCAAAAAAACGCTTGGGGTATTAGGTAGCGGGGAAGGTAGGTCATTTTCTTCAAAGAAAGAACTTGATGCGCTGATTGATAACATTACTCGTTCAAGTAAGAAGAAAGATTAATGTTGAAGTGTTGTTAAGAATGTTTTTTTATAAACCACTAATCAAGATGTATTATCTTACCTATGCTCACCAAACGATATATTGATGAAGCGTTTTTAGTAAAACGCAGCAATGTCAAGGTAGAAGGGGTAGATGAGCGTGGTAAAAAACGCATTTCAGTCTTTGGCGAGCATCAAGCGGAAGATATTGTTAATAAAAATTATCGAACATATACTAAAGAGCTTTGGGAT
>JANWWA010000053.1 GCA_025056565.1 Chloroherpetonaceae bacterium
TGGAATGTGGCTCATCGCGGGATACTCTTGGCTTGGATTGAAGAATCCTTCGACGGGTTGCAGTCCTTCGAACACGCCGTTGACGATGCGATAGGGCGAGTTTCGCGGTCCTTGATGCACGGTTACGTAGCGCGCCGTGATGGTGGCTTCGACGGCGGGGTCGGGCGTGCCGTCGCCATCGGCATCGAAATCAATGCGGCGAAGCTTGACGGCGTTTTGAAACGGCGAGTCGCTGGGTTGCGGAATGGTTTGATTTGGTCGGCGTTCAGGCGTGCGGTCGCCGCGCCAGCGCGTGCCAAGCGTCGAGGTGGTGTCGCGGTTGTTATAGACGAACGTGTCGACGAAGGTTTTTTCCACGCCCAAAATGATGTTCAGGTCGTAGATGTATTCGTTGTCATTGACGGGCCAAGCGTAGGTCGGAAGCGTTGGCGCGATGAAGGTCTTTGAGCCGCTCAATCCGTCGTTTTGAAACTTGGTTTTGATGCGGTTGCCGTTGTGCAATCCAACGCGGCGATTGGCGTTGTTGCTTTTGAGGTTCAAGGGAATGTTGCCGTCTTGCGCAAGGGCTTCGTTCAAGAACGGCGTTATCGCCAGAAACGACAGCAACAGGAGCGGCAACGCCGCGCCGTTTTTTTTGAGAGTCTTCGTTTGAGTGACGTTGGACCGCATCGCTTCGTTCAAAGTTCGTTTGAATTTCTCCGCGTTAGAAGAAAACCGAGATGCCCGAAAGCACTTGGCGCGGCG
>JANWWA010000054.1 GCA_025056565.1 Chloroherpetonaceae bacterium
CGGAGCATTGGATTCACAAGAGCAAGGTAGGCTCATTGCGAGGCTATTTTAATAAGCCGCATATCGTCGTGGGCTTGGGCTTTCGTGGCGAGCGGCAACTTGCGGCGGCGTTTGACATGCGCGGTTACCCGTGGATGGGCGATGTGTATCACTTGACGCCGAAAAAAGAATTTTCGCGCGCTGAGTTAGAATTAAGCGAAGAAGACATTGCGCGCTACCTTAACTCGGCGATGGCGCGGCAATATGTGATGGACACGTTTCGAGAGGTAACATATCATCTAAGCATCACGCAATTAAAGGAAATTCCGTTGCCAACGACTTTCGAGCAAGTTGATAGAGCGGCTCAACTGCTTTCTGTTGCGCTAACGAATTCGTTAGAGCGTTGATTTCAAGCGATTTTCGGGTATTTGCGCAATCTTGCTGACCTCACCCCCGATTCCAACCGTTGGTTGGAATCGTTCCCCACTCCATGACAAGGAGAGGGGTTAGGGGTGAGGTTCTCCGAGCGCGAGCTTGACGAGCGTCAAGACAAAAGGAGAGGGGTCAGGGGTGAGGTTGCGCCGCACAAAGCGCTCAAAACTGATTGCTCAAAAGTCAGCACAACCTAATTCTCAATTAAAAATTCATAATTCGCAATCACTTTTTACAATTAAAACCAATCGACTATGATTCTCTCGCACGACCTCGACCTAACGCTGCG
>JANWWA010000055.1 GCA_025056565.1 Chloroherpetonaceae bacterium
TTCCTCTTGTCGAGATTGAACGACAAAGCAGCGTCTTTACTGTGCCAACTCAACGCCTCTGGACCGTCACAATCACCCCTCCCCAAACCCCTATTGTGGTATCACTGGCACATCTTCCCCTTACCTATAAATCCACAGGAGACCGACTACAATATAGACTTCTTGCTCCTGGTGACTCGTTCCGACTTGACCTAGCAGGCATGCAATTTATCTCAGGCACAAATTCAGGCATGTCACCTGATACCCTTATCGATATTACTATTCTTGAATACAATATCACCACTGTCTCTGACAACGATCTTAACATTCCATCTCTCAGAGGATTTCCAATTGCAACCTAATTTTATTATATATACCTCGACTTTATTTCAACTGTATACTTATATTTCTTTTTACAATAAAATCGTCTATTCATCTCATTTTGATGCACAATGCCTAAAGAGACACTAGTTCGGTTGGTTTTAGATCGTCTGTGGCTGAAACTAGCAGACATCACAGGAAGCAAAACAGTCCGAGATAAAAAAACGAGTGATATTCCTGCCTTTTCAGGACGAGATTATTTCCCGCCTATCAATGTAACATCCCTGTCTTATACCCGATTTGACCGATACCGAGATTATGAAGACATGGATGCAAATTCTCCCTACATTCACACTGCATTAGACATTTATGCATCAGATTGTTGTCAAT
>JANWWA010000056.1 GCA_025056565.1 Chloroherpetonaceae bacterium
CACACCACCTTCGCCCTCGCCGAACTGCTCCAGCCCGCCCGCCACACCATCGCCCAACTCTAGAGCCTGCTCGGCTACTGCACCTTCCCCGCCCGCGCCTATCGCCTCTGCCAACGCTATTTTGACCCCGACCGCGCCTTCCGCCTGCTGTTTGAGCAGATGCTGTCGAGCCTACCCGCCGACGAACCCCTGCTGCTCGTGCTGGACAGCACGCAAGTCCCCCGCACGGGCAAGCGGATGCCGGGCGTGGGACTGCTGCGCGCGGGCAACACCGTGCCGTTTGCCAAAGGGTTGCACAAAGCGCAGCGGTGGGTCGGGGCATTCACCCTCACCCCTGCCGAGTACGGCTATCGGCGGGCGATTGTGGTGAGTTGGGAACCCGCGTTCCCCGCGCGCACGACCCCTGCGCCTGACGGGGCGCAGGCGTCGGAGGCGCAGCGGGGGTTAGAGTTGGTGCATCGGGTGCGGGCGTGGATGGACGCCTGCGGACGGACGGAGCAACCGCTGGTGGTGCTGGGGGATGGCGCGTACAGTGCGCAGGCGTTCGTGCAGGGGCTGCCGGCGCGCACCTGGGCGATTGTGCGGTTGCGGGCGGACGCGCGGTTGTGCGCGTTGCCTGAAGGGGGCGGGCGTCGGGTGTATGGGGCGCGGTTTGCGCCGCGGGACATCTGGCGAGCGCGTCGGG
>JANWWA010000057.1 GCA_025056565.1 Chloroherpetonaceae bacterium
AGAACATCGAGGCGATGTTCCGCCACCGCAACGATGTGTGCATCGCCATCGACCTGTTCTGGTATCCAGTTCAAGGCAGAAACGACATCCGCCACGCGCCCGATGTGATGGTCGCTCTCGGACGCCCCAAAGGACACCGATTTCCCGCGTACTTGGAGCTGCGCGAGGCGTTGGAGCGTGCGGTGGAGCAGGCGCGTCTGGAGGCGGAGCAAGAGCGGCGGCTGCGCGAACAAGAACGCCAAATTCGCGAGCGGGAGGCGCGCCGCGCGTTGGAAGCCGAACGACGCTTGCAACAAGAACGCCAACGCGCCGAGCAAGCCGAAGCCGAGCTGCAGCGATTGCGCTAGCTCCTACGCGAACGCGGAATCGACGACGAGCCGAACGACTCCAACTGAACGACCGCCCAACGCGACGGCGTGATGGACAGTGCGGATCTGCTCACGAATTTCGGCGCGGGGCGTGGATATGGGCGAACCTCACTGAACAGGGGGTATAACAGCACCATCAACCCAGCAAAAGTACCAGATTTTGCACTTTCCTCACCGATTTGCCTATTAATTCTGTCCGCTATTGCTTGATTTTCGAGTTCTACATGATAGGAAACCACTGCGATAACGCGCTTCGCAAGGGCTTGTGCAGACTGGCGACGCTTGTCTATCCAAGGGTTTCCTCATTACACCATG
>JANWWA010000058.1 GCA_025056565.1 Chloroherpetonaceae bacterium
TGACGCATCGGGAGTTTTTTGACATTGATGATTTTATTTTGTTTTCTAAAAATGGTATTAAGTTTTATAACCGTATTGTAGATTACAAGCCGTATACGGTTTCATCGTTTGTGTATGGGGCAACGATAGAGGCGGTATCTGGGAAGGAATCATTGCGTGAGCGATTTTGGAGACCGTTTTTATTTTCGTTTGTATTTGCTCGTGAGTATGCGTTTCGGGATGTGTTATATGTGCCGTTTGGGGAGTGTCCGATTGAGTGGGATCGGCGTTTTTTGGATGTAGAATGTTCTGCGGTGTCTATTTATTTTCCGTTTTCTAAGGATATGTTAGAGGCGTTGCCCTGTGGGGTTGGTGCGGTGTCTCCGCTTTCTTTGCGGATTTATATTCCTCACCAGTTTATGTTTGCGTTTTTTGATGCAGCGTTTGTTGAGCCTGCTTTTTTTGATCGAGAGTGGGTAGATGTGTTGTGTGATATTGTGTTGCCATAAGTGTGTTATTTTTGAAATTTTTCTCTATTTTTTTATTGAGTGTGGTTTGTTTATCGTGAAAAGCTGCATAAATGGTTTTACAACTAACAAGTAGATTGTACACAACAAGTCATGGCTGAAAAGAAAAAAGAGGTGGGTTTTGAGTCGTCGGGGC
>JANWWA010000059.1 GCA_025056565.1 Chloroherpetonaceae bacterium
GAAGTTCAAAACATGCTGGAACGAAAAAAAAAAAAATGAAGTTTTTAATTAACTTTTTTTTTAGTCTTAATTTTTAAGCATGAATAACCTTTCATCCAATCTTGGCGCTCCGTCTCATTCTTCCAATTTCCGCTCTACTCTTCTTTCCTTCGAGGAACAAAATACATTTAGAAACATGTATATCATCCTCAATGGTTTTAGTCAAACGGATAGCTTTTTCATGAAAATAAGCTACATCGACGATATTCTTCATCCTACAAGATCTTTCAAACAAAATCCAGTGTGGCATGCTATGTTCAGATTGCTCTATACTCTTTGTCAACAAGACACAGAAGTTTTATCACACTTTCAAAAAGAAGCATCTCTCTAATGAAAACATCACACACTTATGCGACAACCACTTACGTTACATCATATCAAAGAACTGTTAATTCCTATTCTTTTCTTCTATATTTCTCGACAATCTGAGTGGATGAGAGAAGATCAAAAATTTATGCGCAAGCTTGAATCTTGCCAAAACTGAATTGTTTTTTTTCAATTGATTTGCAACAACATCACAGCTGTTTTTCTATTAAAAAGCTGTTATATTTTATTTAACAATTGAGCAAAAAAAAAAATGGAAGATATTTTAA
>JANWWA010000060.1 GCA_025056565.1 Chloroherpetonaceae bacterium
GCGCCACAGCCAAGAACGATACGAGTATGTCAATGGCGAACTGGTAGAAGTAGAAGTGGCAACCGCAATACACGAAACTTTGGTAAATGCAATTGGCGCGCTTTTGTTTTTTGCGTTGCGCGGCACGAGGTATCAGCCGCTGAGCAGCAATGTGAAGATAGCGGTTGATGCGGTGGGCAACTATCGCTACGCGGATGTGTCGGTGGTGGAGAGGGAGACGCTGGCGCTTGGAAGCGATATGCTTCACGATGCGGTTGTGATTTTTGAGGTCTTGTCGCCTTCAACGGCGGCTCTGGATAGGGAGACGAAGTTCAAGGAGTATCAAACTTTGCCGTCTTTGAAAGAGTATGTCTTGGTTTCAGCGGAGAAAGTGCAGGTGGAGCTTTTTCGGCGCAGGAGTCGCAACGAGTGGGATTGTGTCGTCTTGGATGACAAGGCGATGAAGTTGGAACTGCAATCCGTTGGCGCAACGCTCTCGCTGGCAGACATCTACGAGGGAACAAAACTTTAAGGAGGGGGCGATGACGCAAGTTTTGACGAGGAAGATGACGCGCGAAGAATACTTGGAATTTGAGCGCCACAGCCAAGAACGATACGAGTATGTCAATGG
>JANWWA010000061.1 GCA_025056565.1 Chloroherpetonaceae bacterium
AAATCTCATCGTTTTCATTACGATGAACGATGAGAGAGAAATCAGTGAACCGTTACTTCGTCGTTTGCCCCTTATTGAATTTAAACCGCTCCCCCCTCTGGTTGTAAAAAAAGCTTTAGAACTTAGTCATCCTAACCATCCTCTTATTCCATCCTGTGTGCTTCTCTATGAGCACACACTTGTTGCAAGACTTCCTAAACCTGCAACCATACAGGAACTGCGTCAATTGATCGACGCAGCTGATTGTTTAGGAGAAAATGCGGACTGGAACGAATTAGTGTTCCAATTTATCACGAAAACTCGTGATGCTCACGAGCAATTATCTCTAGTGCAACCAAGTGCACGTTATCGTAGTTATGAGCAGCTACCAGTTGTAGATCCTAATAATTACGATTCTGATAATTATAATCAGGATGATGAACAAGAAGAGCACGACAGCTCTCCGAGAATGCCTTCTTTGTCAGAAATAAAAAATATACATTCTTCTACGTCCTGCCCTGACGAAACACCAGAAGTTACAGAACATTCTGGTGGAATTTTATCATTGACTGATGAGTCATATAGTGCAGTTGTTTCAATGTGTGAGCATCCCACTTC
>JANWWA010000062.1 GCA_025056565.1 Chloroherpetonaceae bacterium
AATCGGAGGCAAATGCAGTCCATAGAAGACCCCGACATGTTCGCAAGCCAAAAACGGCTCACTGGGTTTCCAACTGGCATAGAGCGACTCTACAAGAAGCCGACCTTGCCGTTCGGCAAAAAGGCTATCCACTGGCGCATCATCCTCGGTTTGAATATGAGAGATGTCAATGCTAATTGCTTCCTCTGCAGGCACACCTTTTGGCGACTGAGGCGGTTCAGGCTCGGAAATTTTAATCGGTTCAGACATAGCTCATTGCTTTATGCAGGTTGCACTGAAAGATATAGAGAAGTGAGAATTTCCACCTGATGGAACCCAATTTTCGTGATGTGCTCACCTTGACCCTCTTCCGGAAGGAGTAACCTCACCCCCGACCCCTCTCCTTGGTAAGGAGAGGGGAGAACTTGACCTCACCCCCAGCCCTCAGGAGAGGGGAGAACTTGACCTCACCCCCAGCCCTCTTCTTGGTAAAGAGAGGGGAGAGAACTTTACTCTGACCTCTCTTGCAAAGGAGAAGGGACTTTTTGCGAGAAAATAGCTATCTTCACACACGGAGCAGAATCTAAGATAGGTCTGAAAAATT
>JANWWA010000063.1 GCA_025056565.1 Chloroherpetonaceae bacterium
TGGTCGCCTTCGGTATAGGTCGCCAAATCAGGGTCATACAGGGAATAGGGCGATTGCCACCCCACCACCGTTGCCGTGCCCTTATGGAGCCGCAAGCGAATTGTCCCTGTCACCCGTTTTTGCGTCTCTTGAATAAACGCATCCAGTGCCGCTTTCAGGGGGCTAAACCACAACCCGTTGTAGACCAGTTCGGCATAGGTGCGCTCAATCCCATACTTGTAATGGGTCACATCCCGCGTCAGGGTCAAACTTTCCAGGGCTTGGTGCGCCGTTATCAACACCGCTAACCCTGGCGCCTCGTACACCTCCCGCGATTTGATCCCCACCAGCCGGTTTTCGATCATGTCAATCCGGCCTACGCCATGTCGTCCCGCCAGGAAATTCAACTGCTCCATCAACGCCACTGGCGGCAGGGGTTCCTCATTCACACCCACCGGTTGTCCCTGGACAAAATCCACCGTGATGTACTCCGGCAAAGGGGGCGCTTGGGCAATCGAACGTGTCAGCGTGTAAATTTCTTCTGGTGGTTCCAGCCAGGGGTCTTCCAGCGGCCCCGCCTCAATACTTTGCCCCA
>JANWWA010000064.1 GCA_025056565.1 Chloroherpetonaceae bacterium
TCGATTTCAATTCCAATGAAGCGGCGACCGAGTTTCTTTGCCACCACTGCCGTCGTGCCTGAACCGAGAAACGGGTCGAGCACGACATCACCTTCATTGGAGCTTGCAAGAATCAGTTTGGCGATAAGCTTTTCGGGCTTTTGCGTCGGGTGGTCGGTGTTTTCAGGCATTGACCAAAACGGCACGGTGATGTCCGTCCAAAGATTTGAAGGTGCAGTCAGGCGAAAGTTGCCATCGGGGGTTTCTTCCCAATCTTTTGGCATGCCGTTCTCGCGGTAGGGCGCGAGGACTTTGCGCTTGAGCCTCACTGCATCAGCGTTGAAAACATAGTCGTCGGAGACAGTGCAAAACCAGATGTCTTCGGAGCAATTTTTCCAGTTGCGTTTAGCGGCTCTGCCTTTTTCGCGCTCCCAAGTGATGCGATTGCGCACGATGAGGTATTTCTCCAAAACAAATTGCAGCGCGCCCGACATTCGCCATTCGCCGCAGAAATACACGCTTGCCGTTGGTTTGAGCGTCCGCAGCAACTTCGGTAGCCACGATTCAAGGTAAGCGACGTAGTCAGCGGTTGCG
>JANWWA010000065.1 GCA_025056565.1 Chloroherpetonaceae bacterium
TATCGTAGATACTCATCGGGAACGGGTTCGGCTTCTGGAACACCATTCCGACGCGCTTGCGCAGGTCAACGACATCCACATCGGGGTCGTAGATATTCTTGCCATCCAGCGTCACCGTGCCTGAAATGCGCACCCCCTCGATAAGGTCATTCATGCGGTTCAAGCAGCGCAAGAAAGTGCTTTTGCCGCAGCCCGATGGACCAATCAGCGCAGTGATGCTGTTGGAGCGAATGTCGAGGTCAACGTCCTTGAGCGCGTGAAAATCGCCGTAGTAGAGATTGAGTTTGCGTGCTGCCATGCGCGCAGGGGGCGTCGCCTGCGCATCTGAGGTCGCCGACTGTGTCTCCGAAATCACTCGCTCCACCGTATATAGGATACCTTTTGGGGCTGTTAAGGGAATGTTAAGGAGGTTGCACTGTTTCGCTGGGAAGGCTTAATTCACGCTATAACCAAACTGACATCCTGCGGGCTAACCCCAGCTGTACTCAGTAGAATGTGAACAGCCCGACATAGATTTATCGCGCTATCGTGCGTTTCCACATAGATTGTCCCTTGCGCAGTGCTGACTGC
>JANWWA010000066.1 GCA_025056565.1 Chloroherpetonaceae bacterium
TTTATGGCTTAAGGGAAACGCTATTCTTGTCAGCGTTTTGGAGGAGTGCCAAAAAGTTAAGTTCCGCCCGAAAATTTTGGACAGTTTCGCTTGAAAATGAAGCGTTCAACGGCAAAGGTTTGGACAATTCGCCTTGTAATGTAACTGACATACCTGCAAAGTTTGATGCAAGACATTATGAAGCAACCCCGCAAAGCCAAACATCAACAGCATTAAGCGGCATCAAACCTGAACCACGAAAAATAGAGGATGCGAAAGTAATAATTGGCAAGATTTTTAGAGAACAAAGACGAAATCTTATCGATGCAAAATGACAATCACGCTAAGAAAGCAAGAGCCTTTGCGATAACGCAGTTCTCTAATTTTGGGTAGTTTGCGCAATGCTGCGCCGAGATTTTCCAAATGCCTCATATCTGCCATTAACTACATTCACCACCAAATTCTCCCTTGCAAGTTTCTTCGCATTGTCTTACCTTTGCCCCTTGCTTCGCCAATCATTGCTTTCCGAGTTGGAAGCGCGGGGTAGCGACTCTCCCGATGATTGATGAACCAACAAAAGCAG
>JANWWA010000067.1 GCA_025056565.1 Chloroherpetonaceae bacterium
CGACCAGGCGTTATTCTTTGCAAACATTTCATTTCAATCCCACATTGGTGCAATTAGAATTCATAGACGCAGCGGACCAACTAGGTCCGCACGCGGACATTTCAATCCCACATTGGTGCAATTAGAATTCCGTGCAATCCACGCAATGTCAACTGCGTGCACCCATTTCAATCCCACATTGGTGCAATTAGAATGTAACTTCTAACCCCCTTTGCTTTTTGCGTCATTGCATTTCAATCCCACATTGGTGCAATTAGAATTAGGTGAAGTCGGGGCGTCGGAAGGAGCGGGGGGTATGAATTTCAATCCCACATTGGTGCAATTAGAATTGCAAACTCGCGCGGCCGTGGGAGGGGCGGCATCTGATTTCAATCCCACATTGGTGCAATTAGAATAATAATAGCGCCGCACTCGGCACATACAAACTCGCATATTTCAATCCCACATTGGTGCAATTAGAATTTCAATGATTGTTTGTATTTTTCTTCTTCATTTTCATCATTTCAATCCCACATTGGTGCAATTAGAATACTGCATCCCGAAAAAGACTCCG
>JANWWA010000068.1 GCA_025056565.1 Chloroherpetonaceae bacterium
CGCTGTCGGGCGGTGAGCGGCGGCGCGTGGAAATCGCCCGCGCACTCGCCCTGCAGCCCGCCTTCTTGCTGCTCGACGAGCCGTTCACAGGGATTGACCCCAAGACTATCGAGGAGCTGCAGGAGATTATTCTCGGCTTGCGCCAGCGCAATATCGGCGTGCTGATTACCGACCACAATGTGAGCGCGACGCTGCGCATCACAGACCGCAGCTACATTCTGGCGGACGGCGTGATTGTGGCGCAGGGCGCGCCCGAAGAGGTTATCACGGACCCGCTGGCGCGCAAGTACTACTTTGGGGAGAGTTTCGAGCTATAACCCCAACAGTCGCAGCAGGTTCTCCAGATAGCGCACGCTGAGGTCGGTCATACGCACGCTGATTCCGAGCAGTCCGGGCAGGCTTGCGCCGAGCGCGACGATTCCGACGGCGATTTTCGCGGGCATCCCAATCAGCCACACGGGAATCTGGGGCACGGCGCGGGACACCGCCGCCATCGCGCCGTCCACCACGAGCAGCACGCCCCCCGCCGGCGCGGCAATCTGCAC
>JANWWA010000069.1:0-288 GCA_025056565.1 Chloroherpetonaceae bacterium
TTCCGTAATCTGAGAAAGAAACTGCTGCGCCACATCTTCATACTCCGAAAATGACACCCCCTTGAAAATCACCTTCGGAATATCTACCCCAAACGTCATCTCATTCCCATTCTCGCATACAAAAGAAAAATTAAAATAAGGAATCTCAGAAAAATCCTCCATCTTCTCCTTTATCACCTGAAACGCACGCTGATAAATCTCCTTCATAACCTGAAATGCCAACTTGCGTCTAGACTGCTCATCACTCTGTATCCCCGATACCACCTCATCCAATCTGCCACCCACCGA
>JANWWA010000069.1:298-535 GCA_025056565.1 Chloroherpetonaceae bacterium
TGTCCGCTCCGACTTGACAAACATAAACGCCCCCGCCTCTAACAAAACATCCCCTAACCGACTTAACGCAGACACATGAACCAATACACAATAATTGGATACACGATAATAGGGAAGATTCGCTTTCTCTAAATAAAAAACTAACTGCGGCACAAGACGTGAAGAAATAAAAAACTCTCGCTCAGAACGACGTGTTGACATAAGTCAATTGTATAAAATCGATTACTTCTTTTATTA
>JANWWA010000070.1 GCA_025056565.1 Chloroherpetonaceae bacterium
AATTGCACCAATGTGGGATTGAAATCACGTTTTGTTTTTGTTGGAGACTCACGTCAAGCAATTCTAATTGCACCAATGTGGGATTGAAATAAGTTGGGTTTTTTCTTGTATTTTAAATTGATCGTCCATTCTAATTGCACCAATGTGGGATTGAAATGGGTCTCCGAAGGATAAGCGTTTGCATCAGCAGCTTATTCTAATTGCACCAATGTGGGATTGAAATAAACTTCCCGCAAGACCACCTACCGTGTCAATCAAATTCTAATTGCACCAATGTGGGATTGAAATGTTTAAGTTGCCAAATGAGACGGTTGCATTGACGTTGATTCTAATTGCACCAATGTGGGATTGAAATCATGCTGACAGCTCTCTCTCAAAATAGACGTGCAGGATTCTAATTGCACCAATGTGGGATTGAAATTTAGACCTGATAGAGGACAGAGAACTGGAAGAATACCATTCTAATTGCACCAATGTGGGATTGAAATGTCAGACTTTCTTTTCTGCTTTATTTTCTCAATTTCCATTCTAATT
>JANWWA010000071.1 GCA_025056565.1 Chloroherpetonaceae bacterium
AGGGACGTTTTTGCCGCAAGGCAAAAACAGGGTGAGGTTCAACCTCACCTCCGGCCCCTTACCTCCCCCCCGGCCCCTCTCCTTCAAAAGGAGAGGGGAGCGCCACTGTCCCTCGCCTTACAAAGGAGAGGGACGTTTTTGCCGCAAGGCAAAAACAGGGTGAGGTCACTGAAAGAAAAAGGCGTCCCTTCTTCTGAGACGCCTTTTTCTTTCTTCACGCAAAACGGAGGTTACTTCAGAAGCATCATTTTTCTTGTTTGCACAAAGGTTTCTCGGCTACCTTGTGCTGTGAGGCGGTAGAAATACACACCGCTCGAGAGTGCCGATGCATTGAAGGTCGGTGCGTAGTTGCCACGCTCTTGCACAGCATCCACCAGCGTAGCCACCTTCTGCCCTAAGGCGTTGTAGATTTCCAGTTTGACCTTTGCGCGCTCTTTGAGCTGGTAGGGAATGTTTGTCGTTGGGTTAAAAGGATTCGGGTAATTTTGCTCTAAGGCAAAGTCTGTCACGATGGTGGAGAAGCGCGTTTCC
>JANWWA010000072.1 GCA_025056565.1 Chloroherpetonaceae bacterium
TCGGCGGGGGGGCGGGCGGGCGGGGCGCGGGCGACGCGGTGGGGGTATTCGGAGGGGGAGAGGTGGTGAAGGATATGGTTGAAGGCGTGGAGGTCGTCGTGGATAATTTTTGTCCAGAAGAAGGCGGCGTCGCTGAAGTGTTTGAAGAGGGATTCTTGGAGCATGATGTCTTGGGTGTGGTGGGGGTATTCGGATTCGATGTTACGGAAGGTAAGGTGGAGGCGGGCGACGCCATATTTTTGGAGGATATGGAAGTTACCTCGTCGTGCGGCGGCGGTGAGGAGGGTGGAGAAGAGGTGGTGGAGGAAATCGTGTTTAGAGTGGGTGGAGGGGTATTTCAGTCCGAGGGCGTCTGGGATAAGTTTATCGAAGATGAATTCGAAGGCTGTGCCTTGGGTGGGGGTAGGTTTTCCGTCGATCATGAGGTAGGGTGGATTGCCTTCGAGGTAAATGGAGACGAGTCGTTCAGGGTCATCTAGAAGGATGCGCATGACGAGGAAGCTAGCGATACGGTTGATGGC
>JANWWA010000073.1 GCA_025056565.1 Chloroherpetonaceae bacterium
AGGCTGAACTGGAAATGCAAAAGAAGTGCGACCTCGAGTCGCTCTCGTGGCAGGAAGTTTTTCAAGACAGATATGAACTTTGAATCATTTGGGAGAGGCATCTTCTAAACCCACGTCTTCATTTTCTGTTCTCCCTTCTGCACCTCGTGCGCCTACTATTTCTTCTTCTATCTCTTTAAGCGTTTTGCCATCTTTACTCTTCCACGTCTGTGGACCGCTGACACTGCGTCCAAGTATCACGCAAGCTGCCGCTGACGGAGCATCGAAGATATAATCCTTTTGAAAAATGTATTTGCCAGAGTTGTCGGAACTCTCAGCGAGAACTCCGAGTGCAATAAGTCGATCTCTCAGTTTCTGGTATCCTCTCTGCAGGCCGCATGCTGTGTTATGATTTGCCTCAGAACCCTTCAGGACTAAAAATCCTTCGTCAGTCCGAATTGCTTTTGCCCTCAGCCCTGATTGGTTCAGTTCTAAAGCGAGTCCTGTAAGGTTAGCTGGATTTTCCTGCTGCATCGCAT
>JANWWA010000074.1 GCA_025056565.1 Chloroherpetonaceae bacterium
GAGCTGCAGAAGAAGATTTTTGAACCGTTCTTTACGACAAAAGAGGTTGGGAAAGGCACAGGATTAGGTTTATCTATTGTCTATGGCATTATCAAGAAGCATTCTGGACTAATTGAGTGCGAAAGCACAGTAGGCAAGGGAACAACCTTCCACATTTGTTTGCCGCTATACACCAAAAGTCAAGACTGAGGGAAAGGACGCTAGTATATCACTCTCACCTTACTGCTGCCTAAGGAGAGAGGCAAGTTGCGCAGCACACGCAAAAGTGAGAGCCATGCAAGTGCTGCGTAGTCTTTTGTCTTTCCACTAAATATACCCTGAACAATGACTATCTTAGTGATAGAAGATGACCGCTGTGTGCGCGAGACACTAGCGGAGATGCTAGTTGCAATCGGGCATAATGTGCTTTGTGCCGAAGATGGCTACGAGGGCATTCGGCTCTTTGAGCAGCAGATGAAGGTTGATGCCGTAATCTTGGATATGCGATTGCCCAAACTCTCAGGCGAAGAAACCTACC
>JANWWA010000075.1 GCA_025056565.1 Chloroherpetonaceae bacterium
GAATTCCAGCCGTGCGTGCAAGATGAGCTGCTTCAGCGAATTTCAATCCCACATTGGTGCAATTAGAATACATTTCAGTTTCAAGTCTCTTTGCATGAACTTTACATTTCAATCCCACATTGGTGCAATTAGAATTCCAGCCGTGCGTGCAAGATGAGCTGCTTCAGCGAATTTCAATCCCACATTGGTGCAATTAGAATTCTTCCTCCTCTTTAAAGGAGGGTTTCTCCTTGTATGTCATTTCAATCCCACATTGGTGCAATTAGAATAATACTGCCCTTTCACACACTATTTTCCAGTTGTTTCATTTCAATCCCACATTGGTGCAATTAGAATACGCAAGCGCCAAGCGCCTTAAACAATCTTTTTGCCATTTCAATCCCACATTGGTGCAATTAGAATGGCGGTATCGCCGTTCTGAAAAAGACGATACCGATATTTCAATCCCACATTGGTGCAATTAG
Organism: Chloroherpetonaceae bacterium; assembly: GCA_025056565.1. NCBI lineage: Bacteria > Pseudomonadati > Chlorobiota > Chlorobiia > Chlorobiales > Chloroherpetonaceae > Chloroherpetonaceae bacterium. Next base: position 465 of record JANWWA010000075.1, read on the forward strand.
AATTTGAATTTTTTTTTCCTCACAAAAATTTCAATCCCACATAT